>JAFROU010000070.1 GCA_017429465.1 Candidatus Saccharimonadota bacterium | reverse complement strand
AGCAATCATTCGTAATTTTCCGCTATTAAGCGCGGGCGCCAATTGGCGCCCATTTTTATACTTCAAACTACTTTAAGGATTTAAGAAACTTTAATGCCTTTTTCGCCGATTTTGGATCTTTAGGGTCTATGCGATAAAAACCATCTATCACGTGATACGCTTCTAAAGTTCGTCTTTCGGTTTCGAATATCGAGTCGTCAAACCAAACGAAATCTTGATCCATATCAATACCTTCGGTTTTCATCACTCCCCAATCGGTTGGTTTAATTAACTCGCCCATCTTTTTGGCAAGTTCCACAGGAAAATCATTTTGGAGCAGCCACTCGACCGAACGATTAATCTCGCCTTTACAATGCGTCGTTAACCAATAGGTATTATCTTGGTAATGCTTTAAGATGTAATTAATTAACTTCACTACATCTTTTTGAGGTGATTTTGTTCCAAGAATTACGCCGTCAATATCTAAATAAATATTCATTATCTGTATAATATTATAGCAAATAATAGTCCTATAGTTAGGGCATAAAGACCGTAACTGAGGCGCATATGAAGTAAATCAGTTAGCCTGAAATGATATAATAGAATCAGTAAACAAGGATTATATGTATGGAACAGAAAATTTGCCAAAGCTGCGCAATGCCATTAACTTCGGAAGATATGTATGCTACCGAAAAAGACGGGAGTATCAACAAAGATTATTGCAAATGGTGTTATAAAGATGGGGAGTTTCTTGATGAGTGCTCAATGGAAGAATATATAGAGAAATGTTCCCAATTTGGCGAGCAGGCCGGCATGACAAATGAGCAAATGAAAGAATATTGCACGAAAATTTTCCCAACTTTAAAACGATGGAAAAAAGCCTAAATTTTCGCAATCGACTTGCCTCACTTACCGACGATGAGTATCGTGTATTCTCTATGAGTGGCATTCCTTGTGACCGCCCTTTTCTTGGAGTACGTATCCCAGAAATCAGAAAACTCGTCAGTGAAGTTCCATCAACAGACTTTACGGAGCTTCTAGAGACCACACCTATCGCTATCGAAGAAGTCATCGCTCGTGGTTTCCTCATCGCGCGTCTGCCATACCCAGAGATGCTTAGATACTTCGATTCACAAATTAGTTACCTCGACAACTGGTGTGTTGTAGATACTTTCTGCGCTTCACTTCGCAAAACCATCAAAAAACACAAATCCGAATTTCTAAACACTAAAGTTGAATCGCTCCTACAAAGCCAGGACGAATTTGCTGTTCGTGCCGGCCTTGTTTGCCTACTTGACTTTTATGTTGACTTTGACCATCTCTTCCTCATTTTTGATCGCATCGAGTCCTTAAAAAACCGCAACGAATACTATATCAAAATGGCCATTGCCTGGCTCCTTGCCGAATGTTTCATCAAGTATCCCGATGAAACTTTTGGTTATCTGAAACAGTCCAATCTTGAAAAATGGACGTTCAACAAAGCCCTGTCAAAAATTTGTGATTCTTATCGTGTTCCTTCTGAGGCCAAACAGCAAATCAAATTACTCCGCAAAAAATAATCCGAAACAAAAACCGCCAAAATAGGCAGCTCAATTCAAAATGGCTGGGCAAAATTAAGCAGGCACTAACAATCTATAAAGAAGATATCCGACGACGGCTACGTGGGTTCAACCCTGAAGAATAATTGACTTAAAATGATATAATTAAAGTAGTAAACAGAGGACTTTTTATGTCAAGACCACGCAACAAACAAGATTTATTAAAGGCTGGCGAAGAGTACTACGCTAAGCTGATTGAAATGGCTGATGGAATGAGCGAGAAAGAGATGAACACTGAGTTTGATTTCTCCGGCGATCCATCAAAGAAAGAACGCCACTGGGGACGCGACAAGAATCTACGCGATATTTGGGTACATCTATACGAATGGCACCGAATGTTGCTAGAATTCGTCGATACAAACTTAAATAAAGGTGGTAATGCACCATTTTTGCCAGAACCATACACTTGGAAGACTTACGGCGATATGAATGTCGAATATTGGAAGAAACACCAAAAAACTTCACTAGAAGATGCAAGAAAAATGTTCGAGAAGTCGCATAAAGACGTGATGAAACTAGCCGAAAGCCTGAGCGAAGAACAACTATTTACCAAAGGCATGTATCCTTGGGTTGGCGGCTCAGTACTTGGCTCATATTTCGTAAGTTGCCTATCTTCCCACTATGACTGGGCAATGAAGAAACTCAAAGCTCATAGAAAGAATTGCGCATAATATGGCTTTCGATTTTAAAAAGGAATATAAAGAATACTATTTACCGAAGAATAAACCGAGTATTGTTGATGTTCCGAAGATGAATTACATCGCCGTTAGAAGCAAAGGAAATCCTAATGAAAAAAATGGCGATTACCAAAATACGCTTGGGTTACTTTACGGAGTCGCCTATACGATAAAGATGAGTTATAAAGGCGATCATAAAATAGATGGGTTCTTTGAATATGTCGTACCGCCGCTAGAGGGCTTTTGGTGGCAAGATGGTAAAGACGGCATAGACTACGACCATAAAGAGCAACTAAACTTCATTTCCATTATTCGTTTACCAGACTTTGTGACGAAAGCAGATTTTGACTGGGCAATAGAAGAAGCCACCAAAAAGAAGAAGCAAGACTTCTCTAGGGTGAAATTTTTAACCTATGACGAGGGTTTATGTGTTCAATGTATGCATATCGGAAGTTACGATGACGAGCCGGCAACAGTTGAGTTAATGCACAAATTCGCCGAAGATAACGGCTATAAGCTAGATATAACTGATACTAGATACCATCATGAGATTTATCTAAGCGATCCCAGAAAATGCGACGTAGATAAACTCAAAACCGTAATAAGGCACCCAATTAAAAAGGCATAATATGGCAAGCACGAAAGAATACCGCGATTTTATCCTAGAACAACTATCAGAAGCGCCGAACATTACTTGCCGGCCGATGATGGGCGAGTTCTTGCTCTATTCCAATAACGTCCTATTTGGCGGCATTTATGATGATCGTTTGTTAGTAAAAATTGTTCCAGAAAACGAACAATATAAAATGACTGAAGAAATCCCATACGACGGCGCGAAGCCAATGTATTTCGTAGAAGATATTGATAATAAAGAAGAACTAGTGAAGATAGTTAAGAATACGATAGAAGGATTATTGAAAAAAAATAAGAGCCCTAAGGGACTTTTATTATGATTTGGCTGGGGTGGTAGGATTCGAACCCACGCATGCTGGGACCAGAACCCAGTGCCTTACCACTTGGCGACACCCCATTGTTACCTTGCGGTCCCTTTATTTTATCATAATTTTGTGGTAAAATAAAGGCTATTCTCACACGCACTTTAAAAAGGAGGTTCTAAGTATGTCGGACTATTATGTTATGATCCCAGGCGAACAATTTGACTCTTTATCAGGAGAGCAAATTGTGTCTCTTCTCGAGACCGGACACTACTCTGTTTTGAATGCATTTCGTGCATCCTCACTCACCCAAGGACTCAAGTTTTTAAAAATTGCCTTTCGTTTTGTAATATGGTGGTTGTTTTTCAGCATTGGAAGCGAAGAAAAGCGCATCGAGACCGCCAAAAAGCGGCTCACAAGACTCATTAATCGACTAGCCCCGTCTAAAACCCTCAACTTTCCGTCTAATTTAGAAGGCGGTACAGTACTCGGGTTTAACCATCCGTCACTAGGAGAAATCGTTCGTTTCATCGCCATCGTTATCCAACGGTACGGCGATCAACGAATCGTTTTTCCGGTCAGTCTAATCTGGTATGAAATCTTTGTCCAACGGTTGAAGCGATTAAACAGCCTTGGCATCGTCATCACACCTATGATTACTAACACCGTAGAGGAACGCATCAATCAGGCTAATTACCATCGACGGTCCGTTAGCCAAACCTTAGCTTCAGTTAAAGCTAAGCTCAACAATCATTACCTAAATGTTTGTAAAGCAGAACTCGCCGCCGGCAGTATAGTATTAGTCGCGCCCTCAGCCACGAGACAGGCTACGATTTTTACTTCAAAAGCCGCCTATGACAAGGAAGAAAAACTAGCTCCATCTATGTCCTATATTGCACTAGCGCTTGCTAGGATGTTTAAAAAGGGCGAGATCAAAAAATGCCTGTTCCTACCAGTTACAGTAATCCCCGAAAACCAGGATTTTGGTAAGAATCTTAACCTACATCAGACCTACACTTTTATAGCAAATAAATCTTTCAATATAGAAGAAGTCGCTGCCACAGTAAAGAATAGCGCCCGCGAATTCGACTATCAATTTTTAAGGCTGATTGCTGATAGCGCTCCTGACTATCTTAAGTATCCTCACTAAAATAATGCCGCCAATTTTGGCGGCATTTTTCATATTTGAAGCAACAAATCGTGCTATAATAAACACAAGCATTTATGAAGCATTTATTTCGCCATCCCTTAGATAATATTGAGGACGTAGAAGAATTCTATGCGGCCATTAATCGCCGTCATATTACACGAGAACTCTCTGCCGACCGTCCTTACACCTACTGGACTATTGAACTTTATGATCAGAAGAACGGCATCCGCGGTGGTGGTGGCTTGGGCGTACTAGCCGCTGATACACGTCGCATTGCCGAACAGATGAATGTACCGTTTACCTTAATTACGCCATTTTATCCAAGCGAAGCACACCAGCAAATCAAAAATGGCCAAATCGTCGAGGACCACCGTAAAATTAACTATGCCGATTTCGGCTTTGAATTTCTGGATACTGTAAACATTAAGTGTAACAACCAAATTTGTTCACTCGACGTCATTGAAAAAGAATTTAAATCCACGCGCATCCTCTGTATCACCGAGCCAAACTTTGGCGAACTCTACTCTGGCATGTCTGGTAGCGATCATCGTCTTTATCAAGAAGTATCACTAGGTTTTGGTGGCTATCAAGCCTTGAAACTCGCCGGCATTAAACCAGCAATCATGCAGCTTAATGAAGTTGCAACCTTTTTTGCCGCCCTCGCTCGCCTTGACGAACTCGCCTCGAACGGTATGGATTTTTACGAAGCCGTTGTCTACACTAGAAAGCACACTCTTTATACTAACCACACTCTCGTCCAAGCGGCCGAAGCCGAATTCTCGCGCAAACAATTTGAACACTATGTCTTTCCAAATCTTAAATCTGCCGCCGTTGCCAAATGGCTACATGATAAATTTGACGAAAACGGTCGCATTAAACTCTCTACTGTCACCATCGAAATCGCCGAACTTCGCTCTGGCGTTAGTAAACTTCATGCAAAAGTTGCCAACTATCATGACCTCGCCGGTGACAAGGTAAAATTCAAAGCCATTACTAATGGTATCGATCTTCCAACTTGGACTCTCGCTTCAACCGTTGAATTCTACAAAAAAGAGGGAATATTAGACAAATTCTGCCTACCAACCAACGATTATGTCGAAAAACTCAAAGCCGTTAACGTTGGCAACATCCGTCAACTTAAAGCCGAAGGTCGCGACGAATTAAATCGCGTACTAGCTAATCGTCCAGATCAATACGGCAGAACTTTGAATTTTAATCAAAACGAATTAATCTTTGACTTTAAACGCCGCTTTGTAGATTACAAACGTCCAGAATTACCATTTTCTGACCTCAACCGCTTGCGCAATATTCTTGAAGCTCACCGCGCTCACTACATTTTGTCTGGCCGCGTTCACGCCGGCGACACCAATATGACTAAAAAGCTCTTCAAATTACTTGACGAAATCGACCACGACCCAATTTTGCGTGACCGTGTGCACTATATCGCCGACTACGACGAGGAGCTCGCACATGCCCTTTCGCTTGGCTGCAATATCGCCATTAATGTTCCAATTGTCGGCCTAGAAGCCTGCGGTACCTCTTGGATGAAAGATATTGCCAACTTTAATCTTCTAGTTAGTACTCACGATGGCGGCGTAGCCGACGCCCCAATCGATTCCTATCTAAATGTCAACGGCGACAACCAAACTGAAGAAATTAATTCGCTTTATACTCGCATGGATGAAGCCGCCCGCGCCTGGGAAAATGACTTTGACCTTGAATTTTGGATTCAACACCAACTTGCCGCCTATTTACCGGTTATTTCTGGTACACGCATGCTTAAAGATTATCTCGAATATTTGTTTTAAATTGTTGCATTTATTGACTTGACTTGCTATAATGTACTTGACAAGTCTGGTAACAGACTTTTTTTATGGAAGGAGAATAATGGCCCACATCACCAGAATCAAGGCTGGCGAACACAAAACCAAAGTTGAAGAGCCAGAAGAGGCAAAGGTTGTCGCTAAAGCCAAAGTCGTAGACAAAAAAACTACTAAGGCTAACAAAAAAGCCGCCAGAAAGAAAGCTAAAGCCGAAAAAAAGGCAGCTAAAAAAGCTGCTCGCGCCGGCAAAAAAACTTTCATTTTGTTCCGCCCATTTGTCGCAATCGCACATTATATCCGCGATTCCTGGCGTGAACTTCGCCAAGTCCGTTGGCCAAACCGTAAATCCACCTGGAAAATGGTGCTTGCCGTCTTTATCTATACCGGCATTTTTATTATCTTCCTCATGTTACTAGACACATTATTTACATATCTATTTAATTTGCTCTTCGGAGCCTAAGGAGAATATATGGCAGTAAACCGCTATGATGACACCCGCTCATGGTACGCAATTAGCACCTACAGTGGCTATGAAGACAAAGTAGCCGACAGTATTAAACAGCGTATTGGCAGCATTGATCTAAAAAACAAAATCTTTGACGCTATCGTGCCAAAAGAAAAGCAAATCGAAATTAAGAACGGCAAACGCAAAGTTGTCGATCGCAAAATTTTCCAAGGCTATGTCCTTGTTGAAATGAAACTCTCTGATGAGACATGGTACATTATCCGCAACACCCCAGGCGTCACCGGTTTCATTGGCAACGGTACTCAGCCAACCCCAGTTTCCGAGAAGGAAATCGCTAAAATTAAGAAACGCATGGGCGTAGAAGATCCAAAGT
>JAFROU010000069.1 GCA_017429465.1 Candidatus Saccharimonadota bacterium | reverse complement strand
TGCTCTAACCAGCTGAGCTACATCTCCATTTATTCTATTTTACCACAAAATGATATAATATTAAGTGTGAATAATGTGAAAAATAAAATTAGGCAACTAAAGTTCAAATTAAGTCACGATTTTTTTACGGTTGAGAATGTGGTTTTAGCTATTGCGATTTTTTTATGTTTATTTTGGGCCTTTCAATCGGTTAATGCGATGTCTAGGAGTTGGGAGCTATCGGAAAAATTGACGATGAAAAGAAAGGCGCTGGAGCTTTTGGAAGTTGAAGTTGAAGCGGCCGAGCTTGAGAACGAATATTATAAATCCGAAGAATATCAGGAACTTCTAATTAGGAAATTAGAAGATAAAAAAGACGTGGGTGAAAATATGGTGGTAATGCCATCTAATTCGGAAATGGCAAAGAATAAATATAAAAGCAGCAATACAAAAGTTTCCGAAAAAGAATATTCGAATTTTACAAAATGGATGACATATTTGTTCCCCAAATATTAATTTTTAAAACGATTATGCTATAATTGATGTATGAAGAAACGAGTTAGGCGCGGTTTTACTTTGGTGGAAGTGTCTTTGTTTTTGGCGATTACGGGGTTTTTATTTATTGGGATTGTAGCCGGTGTTCAAGGCTCTATGTTTCAGCAACGTTATAATGATTCCGTTCAAAGCTTTGCGGAATTTTTGAGGAGTATTTACTCGCAGGTGGCGAATGTTGAGAGTTCAAGGGTGGGTAATGGTGGACAGACGGACCAGGCGATTTATGGAAAGTTGGTTGTTTTTGGGGAGAACTTTGATCTTTCCGGTGGAGCAACAGACGATGCGGTGGTATATGTATATACTGTGGTTGGCGGTGCGATTGGTGACACAAATAAAGATGATGCGCTTGGGTCGTTGGCGGATTTGAAGGCTAATGTGGTAACAAAGATGGGGGGAGTTGATTTTCTTGGTATTGCTGATCAATATTTTCCGAAGTGGGGCGCAGGAATTCAGACTACGGACGGGTGGAATAATAAATCGAAATCGTATAAACCATTTAAGGGTGCGTTGTTAATTGTAAGGCATCCGAATTCTGGTACTACGTTTACTTATGTGTATGAAGAAAAAGGAGATAGTCTAAATGAGAATTTAAAGATAAATGAGTGGATAGGGGCATCTAATATGGCCGCGAATATGCCCGATCCTCTAGGCGGTCTTTTAAATAAGTTTGAGGTAAAGGATGTAGATTTTTGTATTAATCCGGAAGGCGACAAAAAAAGTCAAAGACGCGATGTGCGAATTATAAGAGGAGCAAAGAACTCTTCTGGGGTTGAAGTAATAGCTCAAGATGGTGAGGAGAATAAATGCGGCAAATAAAAGAAAAGAATAAAAGAAAAAAAGGTTTTACGCTTATAGAGTTGTCTTTATCGTTGGTTTTTATTGGAATATTATCGTTAACCATTGCGTACGTGATTAATGATACGATAGGTTCATATAGAAGAGGTTTGACGCTAAGTCAAATTAATACAGTCGGTATTGATTTAGTGGACGATATTAGAATGACAATTCAGAATTCTTCCGCAAATCCGATAGTTGATGAATGCGAAAGGGTTTATAGTAGCAATATTAGTGCAAAGAATAATTGCAAGGATGATGGTGCGCAAAAGTTTATGTATATAGTGAGGACTGGTGATTTAGTGAAGAAGAATAGCCAGACGTTAGAAGAAGTGCCGTTATACGGGGCTTTTTGCACTGGCCGGTATTCATATATTTGGAATTCTGGTTATTTCTTCGATTTGGCGAAAGATAATAGCAATATGGCTACATTTAAATATGAGTTTAATGGCGAAGAGAAGACTTTAGATGGTTTTCGTTTGCTTAAGATAAGAGATGGGGCACGGGCGGTTTGCGTTGCTGCCGTTGGTGGTAGTGATGGAAAAAAATATTCTTCTGAAGCAATTTCGAACGAGTTTGATATTACTGAGATGAATGTAGTAATTGGGGAGGAGCCGGTTGATTTATTAAAGTCGGATGAGAAGAGTGGTGGCTTGGCGCTTTATAATTTGTATGTGCCGATGCCGGCTAGGGATATAGCGAACAGCAGCGCATTATATTCGGTTTCATTTGTGCTTGGTACGGTTCAGGGTGGGATTGATATTACGAAGTCCGGTGGTTTTTGTGCGACACCGGATGACTATGAGGATGCAAATTTTGATTATTGCGCCATAAATAAATTTAATTTTGCCGCATTGGCAACTGGAGGGCTATGAAAATTTTTAGAAAGAAGAGGCAGGGATCAGCATCGTTTTATATCGTGGCTTTTTCAACTCTTATTTTAGTTGTAATTGCGGCTAGTTTTATCGCGGTGGTTCTTTCGGGGCTAACTAGAACAGAGAATGATGAGCTTTCTCAATCGGCTTATGATGCGGCGTTAGCTGGTATTGAAGATGCCAAAGTAGCTTTTTCAAATTATCAAAAATGCCTCAGCTCCGGTAATAGTTCGAGTATACCAAACAATAATGGCCGTGTTGAGTGCGGTGAGATTATCTACTGGGTTAAGCATCCGGATTGTTATATGGTAGGAAGGATTTTGGGCAGGATTGGAGAGAATGCTAGCGGCGAGGTGTTGGTAGAGGAAAGCAGTAATGTAAGTAATAATATGCAACAGGCTTATACGTGCGTAGTGTTTGATGCAATATTATCAGAATATAGCTATACTTTGACCGAATCGGAAACGTCTAAAGTTGTCAGAGTAAGATTTGGCGATGGCGTTGAGGCTAATAGTATTAAGAAGGTAAAAATTAGTTGGGGAAAGGTTTCTAATGAATCAAAATTCGCTTTTAGTAATTTTGATGAAAACGGGAAGATTGGCTTTCCGAAAAAGACTGATGGGGCCGCGTTACCGCCGTTGATTTCGGTAGAGCTAGTTCAGACGGCGAAAAATTTTAGTTTGTCCCAGTTTGAAAGTACTGATGGCGAAAAAACAAATCGCGGGACGGTATATTTGGTGCCAACTGATGATTCGGCTGTGGCTAGCAATAAGAGCTCGAGTGAATATCTAGGAACTTGTGATAATGAGGATGATTGCGAAAATAAAAAGGGAAGAATCGGGAAAAGCCAAATCGTAAAAACGAATGATCACAGTGTAAAAAATCTACCATTTGCGGTCTATTGTTCGGATGATAGTGATTTTGCCTGTTCTACTACACTTGAATTGCCGGGTGCGATTGGCGGGGACCGTAGCAATGATACTTTCTCGTTTGTCGTCTCAACGCCATACGGGACTGGGACGAGTTTTAAAATGGAATTTTTCTGCGAGGAAGGCGAAAAATGTGGTACACAGAAAGTCTATGAGGTTAATGACAGTGGTGAGACTGTTCTCGTGGAGAAACAAACAAATCAGGCAAATTTAAGCGGGATGCAGGTTAAGGTGGATTCTACTGGGAGAGCTAATAATCTGTTTAGACGAGTGGAGGCCGTGCTAGAGTCGGTGGATGAGACTTCGTACCCGTTGTTTGGGGTTGAATTGCTGGATAATGATAATAGTAGTAGCGGAAGTTTATTGCAGAAGCCAATAAGAGTAACTAGCGAGTGGAATTTCTAGCTGTAATTAGTCATAGTGGTGGGTAGACTTTACGGGGGCTTGACAAAATATATTATATGGCTATAATAATAAGTACGTCGCGGGGTAGAGCAGCCTGGTAGCTCGTTTGGCTCATAACCAAAAGGTCGCTAGTTCAAATCTAGCCCCCGCAACCAAAATCAGCCCAAGTTACCCCCCTAACTCAGGTTGAACTGAGGGCTAAATTTTTTGTATTTTAATTATTTTTTGCCGATGAGATTTTTGGCAGCCAATTTAATGAGATAGCTATAATCATTTGTTGGATGAG
>JAFROU010000068.1 GCA_017429465.1 Candidatus Saccharimonadota bacterium | reverse complement strand
CTTTGGCCTAGTTGATTTAGATGTTACTGCCGGATTTAATTCATTTAGCGCCGTATTTATCTTATTCTGTGCTCTAGGCGCAGCATTACTCCAATATCTCGCTACTAAGCAACAAACATCATCTGGTAAATCTGAAAAGAAGAAAAAATTCCGCGAATTAATGAAAGAGGCTGCCGAAGGTAAAGAACCAGACCAGTCTGACATTAGTGCTTCTATGTCTGGTCAGATGGCCGTAATGATGCCACTTATGATGCTACTTATTACAATTAGACTTCAGGGAGCTATCGTCTTCTATTACTTTCTTTCCAGTCTAACTACCTTTATCCTCCAAAAATATATTCTTCACAAAGCTGGCGATGCTATGGAAGTCCTCGCCGACAAAGCAATTATTAAAGAACTTAACGGCATTAAAGAAGCCGAAGTAATTACAAATAAAAAGACTGGAACAAAAATAACTCGTATTTCTGCAAAGGATAATAAGAAAAGGAGAAAATAACCATGAATAAAGACGAGTCTATCCGCTTCGCCACTAAATATCTCGAGGATCTATTGTCGTTCTTCGGTATCAACGTTGCCGTTTATTCTACTGTTGATGATGAAGTAATTCAATTGTCCGTTCCGTCGACTTCAATGAATTCATTACTGATTGGCCACAATGCAGATAATTTACGAGCACTTCAATATATCGTTTCAATGGCCCTATCTGCACGTGAAGCCGAAATTACCCGCGTCAACGTTGATATTGCTGATTATAAGCGTCAGCGTGCAGAACGTATTGCCGAAAAAGCTGAGGGATGGATTAAAAAAGTTCGCGAGACTGGTGAACCGATGCGCCTAGATCTAAACGCTGCTGATCGCCGAGTTGTTCATAAACTAGCCGAAGATTATTCAGATATTACTACTCACAGCGAGGGCGAAGGAAAAGAACGCCAAATCATTATTTCAAAAGTAGCTTAAATAAAAAAACACCCCCCAAATAAGGGGGTGATTTTTTGTGTTCTATTCGGAAGGAATTGCTTCGGAACCCTCGATCTTTTCTTTGTCAGTTTCAAATTCTTTTGAACCGTTTTCAATATCGCTTTCACCTGTACCAACGATAATAAGGAAATCATAGCCAGCAGTCTTAATATTAGCTGGTACTTCACTTGCCGGGCGGGCATCGCCATAACGATCTTCAAGTAGTTTTTGCGTACCATATTTCTTACTATTAAGAGCATAGAAATAATAATTATCTGGATAACTGCCACCTTCAGGTACATCACCAACACTACTGATCTTAAATCCAGCTTTTTCAAGTGATTCTTTTTCGGCTTTAGCTACGCCTTGTTCGCCAGATCCATTAAGTACCACAATCACTGCATCATCACGAACTCTCGGATCATTATTAAACATCTTTGCGATATAAGCTTGGATAGCTCCGTAATTATCAACCCCAGCACGAGGTATGACATAAGAAATACCATTAATATTAGCCGTTGTCATATAAGTAATACCACTTGACCAATCAAGTAGGGAAACCTGACGCATCTCGTTCATATTAACACTCTTTAATACATGCATACCGGTCTTAATATCTTCCATATTAAAGTTGCTGCGTAAATTGTCGCCTAAGATGTTTACGAGGTTAATCATATCAGTTATTCCAAGATTGCTTGAAAGCACTTTTTCAACAATGGCCATTAAAATTTTTTGCTGGCTATTACCGCGTGAAAAGTCACCTAGAGATGTACCATGACGAGCGCGGGCAAGACCTAACGCTTGCTCACCATTAAGCGTAGTTGGTACGCCAGCTTTAATTACGGCTTTCGTATAATATCTATCATTTACGTCTTCATCAAGAGTAACGGTTATACCGCCTAGTGAATTAACGATGCTAATTAAAGAGCCCCAGTTTACGTGTGCATAATACTGAAAATCAATTCCTAAAATACCACCAACCTTGCTCATTAAAGCTTGAGCACCAGCCTCTTCGTTAGTACCACTTTTATTATTACACCAGAAGACCTCATTTATTTTACCGGTAGCTGTACAAGTTGATCCAGCTTTTAAATCACGAGGTAAACTTACCATTGCCACATCACCGGTTTTTTGGTCTAAGCTAATTACTAAAATTGAATCAGTTAATTGTGCGCCAGCATGTTTGCCCTTGCCCTCATCACCAGCCATATTATAGCCAGACGTACCAAAAGCTAAAATGTTAGTCCTACCATTAGTGCCAGTTTTGAACGGCTCGTATGTTTCGGTATCGAGCATCGTAAAAACGCTCCAAATATTAGATCTACCACCAGTTATCCTGTCGATAATGCTATTACCCCAAATCATTACCCAAACTACACCAATAATAAGAATACTTACGATAGAAAGAGCAATAATTGAAAGCACACGACGAACTTTTCCGGATTTCTTTTTCTTTTCCTTTTTTGCCATCTTCTTTTCTTTTTTCTCGTCGCGGCTACGTTTTTTCTCTTCCTTTAAATCTTCTGTAGTTAAATCAAAATCTAAAGTACCGACTGGTTGCAAAAACTCTTCAGTAGATTTTTCAGATATTTCAAGTTTTTCAACCTTCTTTGGCACGGTTTTTCTCTTCACTGGAATACTATCACCAGACGCCTTCTTTACAGCAGTTTTAGTTGGTTTAGTTTTTTGTGATACAACCTTTTTCCTCGGCTTATCTTGAATACCAACAGTTCGTGCTGATGAATTAGCACGATGCATAACAAGGCCGTCAATCGATTTTTCAGTTTTACTCATGAAACACCCTTAAATTTTGATTATGGTATAATTATAGCATAATGAGTTTAAATTTAACTAAAAAACAAACCCTAATTTTAAGTTTTATTCAAGAGTTTACAGAGGCACACAATTATTCTCCGTCATATCGTGAAATTATGACCGGTCTTGGTTTATCATCAGTATCCGCAGTTGCAGAACATATTGATAACCTTGTCGAAAAAGGAGCCATTAGAAAAGTCCCAAACACCGCTAGATCTTTAGAAATTATTGATACTACTCACCCAGAAACCGTCGAGCTATTTAAAACAAAACTTGCCACAGCTACAGTAGAAGAAACCAAGGTTCTAGAACAAGCCGCAAAACTCCTGGATCTAGACCTGTCATAACTTTACAAATCCCCTTATTTTTGTTATGCTTTAAATAGGAGTATTATTACCTATGCAAAGAAAAACTAAAAAGCGCAGTCACCCAGGTCTAATTGTTTTCTTTATTCTTCTTATTGCACTCCTCACTTATAAGGCATTTGAATATTTTAATAAGCCAAAAACCGAAGAACCGAAGCCGGAAGAAACCTCCCAAAAGGCCGATGATAATCAGACCGAAAAACCAGAAACACCAGTTGCTCCAGCAGAAGATCCAAATCCAGACAAAACTCCAGTTCAAAATGACGGCGATAACCCAAACACTGCTGGCACTATTACTGGAAACATCACCTATGCTGGTGTAAATGGTAATAAACTTATAATTCGCGTTAATATTGATCAATTTATTAATAGTGGTATGTGCGAGCTTACACTTACTTCAAATAACGACAGAAAAGTTCTTAGCGCACCAACTATGGATTCTGCCTCAACTTCTACCTGTGAAGGCTTTGATATACCAACCGATTTACTTTCAAACGGCACCTGGCTTATTAATATAAAAGTCACAGGTGATAATAAGACCGGTACTATTACCGGAGAGGTTAGAGTATGAGACGACAACGCCTCATCTTCCCATTAATAATATTTACTTTTGTTATGGTTTTTGTTTTTTCATTTTTCTCCACTCGAGATATGAAAGTATCAAATGCAGCCGAAGGCTTTAACCCGGGTCTTATTATTACCGACTATGTAATGAGCGAGTATAACTCGATGACCGAAGCCGAAATTCAAACCTTCCTTAAATCTAAAAATTCTTGTGACAACACTAATACTTATTTAGCAACCGTCTACAGTTCATATTCTTATCACATTAAGGATGGACATTTTGTCTGTCTTGCTGATGAACTATTTGGTGAAGGAATTGAATATGGCGGAACTACGGGTGAAACTGCCGCTCATATTATTTGGCAAGCGGCTCAAGATTATCACATTAATCCGCGCGTCCTTATCGTGCTTTTACAAAAAGAACAAGGCCTCATCACTGATACTTGGCCAAATAATATTCAATATCGTTCCGCTACTGGCTATGGTTGTCCAGATACTGCGGCTTGCAATTCAAAATACTACGGTTTTAAAAATCAAATTCGTAATGCTGCCAACCTTTTCCGCACAGTACTTGATGGTGGTTGGACTAACTACCCAGTAGGAAACAACTATATTCAATATAACCCAAATGCCAGTTGTGGTGGATCAATTGTTAATATCCAAAATCTCGCTACTTCAGCACTTTATCGCTATACTCCATATCAACCAAATGCCGCTGCCTTAGCTGCCGGCTATGGTACGGCTTATTGTGGCGCCTATGGTAACCGTAATTTCTACCTATATTTTCAAGACTGGTTTGGTGGAATTACAGAAGATAAGGATATGTCCCCGAATGGACAAATTAGAAGATTAATTAATCAATATGCGAGCGTATTAGGACAGAAAATGACAGAATTAATTACGGAAGAAGATGGTAGGATTTGGCAATCATTTGAGAATGGTACAATCATATATAGTCAAGAAACTGGTGCGCATGTAGTTCTAAATGGTCCAGTAGCTACTAAGTGGGCAGAAACTGGCGGAAGTCTTGGAATATTAGGAAAGCCAAAATCCGATACAAAAAATGAAAGTGACGGTAGAATCTGGCAAACATTTGAGAACGGTACAATTATATATCACGTCAAAACTGGTAGTAATGCCGTGCTTAATGGACCGATTGCAACCGAATGGGCAAAATCCGGTGGTAGTTACGG
>JAFROU010000067.1 GCA_017429465.1 Candidatus Saccharimonadota bacterium | reverse complement strand
TCGTACTATTAGCTTATTATTCCGGCAATACGCTGCTCCTAATTCATTTTATCCTGTCAGCCATCTATGTGGCTTGGCTCATCATCGTTAAGCCATTATCTTCTGAAGGCGCTACTTTAGTTCAAGCCTTAATTGCAATCTTTCTTGGTAGTTCAACCGTCTCTATTATGTGTGCAAGCACTAGCTCGCTACTATCTGTCGCACTTAGTTTCATCGTTGGCTATGGCGCCAGCCGTCATGTCCTAATTCAAAATGAAGAAGAAGGTGATGGTGGCCTTAACGCCCTGGTATGTGGCCTCGTTTTTTCCGAAATCACTTGGCTATGTCACTCATGGATGATTGTTTATACCTTTGGTACAACCGGCATTCGCATTCCGCAGCTTGCTATCATTCTATCCTTACTGGCTTTTGCCTTCCATCGCGTCTATCAATCAATCGTTATTCATGACGGTAAATTAAAACTAGCCGACATCGCCTTGCCTACTATCTTTAGTTTACTAATCGTAGCAATCCTTGTCTTTGGATTTAGTCAACCGATATTTAATGTCTAAAAGGAGCATCATGGACAAAAAAGTCGTAGAGGCTGAAATTGTTACAGCCGAAAAAAAATCACCAAATAAAAACATTGCCATTTATCTCGCCGCCGCCGCATTAGTGCTATCCGCTACTAGCCTTGGTTTCGTCGTCGTCGATTACTTTAATGGCGATACACCAATTACCTTTAACTCTGGTTCTGGTGTAGATGGCAATTCCGCTAATTTTGTTGAAGGCTCAATTTCCGACATCGCCAATAAAGTTAGCCCGGCCGTCGTCTCGATTACGACCGAAACCCGTACCACTAGCTTCTGGGGACAAGATTCCACTTCCACCGCTGCCGGCACCGGCATGATTGTAACTGCTGACGGCTATGTACTCACTAATAAACACGTTGTTAGTGGTGCTAATAAAGTCAAAGTAATTCTTGATGATGGTACAGTCTATAACGACGTCACTATTGTTGGTGTTGATCCATTAAACGACGTTGCTTTTCTAAAAATCAATGGTGTGTCTGAACTACCAACCGTCACCCTAGGCGACTCTAAGACTATTACTAACGGTCAGCAGGTAATCACAATCGGCAACGCACTTGGGCAATACCAAAATTCCGTAGCTTCCGGTATTATCTCTGGCACCGGACGTTCAATTGTAGCTTCGGATGGTTATTACCAAACAGAACAATTAACCGACATGATTCAAACTGATGCTGCTATCAACGCCGGCAACTCTGGTGGCCCACTCGTTAACGCTGCTGGACAAGTCATTGGTATCAACACCGCCACCTCGTCCGACGCTGAAAACATCGGTTTTGCCATTCCAATCTCCAGTGTCAAAGGCATGTTAAATTACATTACAAGAAACGGCAAAGCCGACCGCGCCTACATTGGTATTTATTACACTGGCATCACTGCCGACATCGCCAAAGAAATGGAACTGCCAGTAAGTACCGGCGCCTACGTCTACTCTCAAAATAAGTATTCTGCTGTGATTAGCGGCGGTCCAGCCGACAAAGCCGGAATCAAAGAAAAAGATATCATCTTGAGCATTAATGGTACCAAGATCGGCGCTGCCGGCTCCGTCACTTCCTTAGTTGGCGAATACATGCCAGGCGACACAGTCCAATTAGGAATTCTTCGAAACGGCAAAGAAATGGCCATTAACGTCACGCTTGGCAGTTATTCTGAGTTTTCAGCAGACAAAAGCTAACGCAAAACCATTGGTTTTAATATGCTTCAAACCACACTTTGAAGCATATTTTTTTATCTCATCGTGTTGGCAAGGATCCGCTTCCAAAATAAGATAATGCGTAGCCTTCTTTACAACGATTTGATCAATTAACTTTTTGATTAGTTCTAATCCACCATCCTTGGCGTAAAGCGCAGTTTTTGGTTCAAAAGCTAATTGCTTTTTATTTAGCCAACCCCAGTTTTCATCCACATAAGGTAAGTTCGCCACAATCAAATCGACTTGATCCTTTATATCTACGTCGGATAGTAAATCGCCAATTGCCACAGTAATATTATTCGCACCCAAGCACTTGGCATTATTTTTCACAAAATCTTCACAGCAAGAATCTTTGTCTAATGCATGGACCTTCACATCAGGAATCTCTAGTGCCAAGGTAATAGCTAGACATCCGCTACCAGTGCCAACATCAATAATTGTTTTTGGATTTAAGCCCTTTGCTAAATCGATTATAGCCTCGGACTCCGGACGGGGAATTAAAACCTTTTTGTTATCTAGGATAACTTGAAATTTTCGGCCGTAAAATTCTTTGTAGCCAAGCACATAGGCTAGCGGTATACCGCGCTCCCTTAGAACCAAGTTGCTAAATGCATTAGAAACTTCGTCTTCTGGAATCTCAAAGTCATCATGCGCCACCAAAAAACTTCGATCGTCCTTCTTAATAGCATTAAGCAAAATTAATTCAGCGTCTAAACGGTCTACTTTATAAGTTTTAGCTTTCGAGAGCCATGAGTTCACGTTCATGTTTAGTTAATTCTTCGATTAAATCATCAATGTCTCCGTCCATCGCCGCCGCCACATTAGAGCGAGAGTAATGAATACGGTGATCAGTAATACGGTCTTGTGGGAAATTATAAGTACGAATTTTTTCTGAACGATCACCTGTGCCAATCAAGGATTTACGTGCCGCAGAAGCGTTTTTCATATCTTCTTCTTTTTTACGGTCAAGCAATCTTGAGCGCAAAACCGCCATTGCCTTCACACGGTTTTGCTGTTGCGAACGTTCATCCTGCATAGCAACTACTAAACCAGTTGGTAAGTGTGTAATGCGCACAGCCGAATCAGTCGTGTTTACACCTTGACCACCATGACCACCAGAACGATAAATATCAATGCGTAAATCTTCTGGTTTAATTTCTAAATCTTCTTCTGAAGCTTCTGGCAAAACTGCTACTGTAGCAGTAGAAGTATGAATGCGCCCTTGTGATTCCGTTACCGGCACGCGCTGTACACGATGCACACCGCCTTCAAATTTTAATTGTCCGTAAGGGCGATCACCAGTAACCTTAAAAATCACTTCCTTCATACCGCCAGCTTCATTTTCGTTCTGCGAAATAAGTTCAGCTCTTAAACCGTGGCCTTCGGCATATTTTAAATACATACGGTACAACTCACCAGCAAATAGGGAAGCTTCATCACCACCAGCACCAGCACGAATTTCAATAATGGCTGGCTTATCATCTTCTGGATCACGTGGCAAAAGCATTTCTTCTAACTTAGCTTCGTCAGCAGTAATTTCTTTAGTCAAACGCTCAATGTCTTCTTGTGCTACTGCGCCTAGTTCTGGATCGTTAGCAAACTCATGCGCTTCTTTTAAGTTTTGCTTTTTTGTCTCAACACCATGAGCTAATTCTAGGATATCTTTAATCTCTGCTAAACGACGAGACTTAGCTGCGAAGTTACTATCAGCATAAGAATTTGGCTGCGCTAAAAACCGCTCAATCTCTTGAGCCTCCGTCTCTAAGTTTTTGAAATTTACTTCCATATATGTTATTATAACACATGTGCGGACCTTTAGCTCAGTTGGCTAGAGCGTACGATTCACATTCGTAAGGTCGCTGGTTCGAGCCCAGCAAGGTCCACCATAAGGAGAGCCCATGAATAAACTTCCGACTAAATATAAATCTGATGATTCTGCAAAAATTAGTTTTTGGGATATCCTGAATTTAGATAAGTTCAAAAATGAGACCGTGAGACTGGTTTTCCATAATAAATGGGATTATATTCCAGATGACCAAGCAACAGAAACTCGTAAATTGCTTGGTGATACGCCGCACTATTTTAAGAGCAATGAAGAGTTTTTTGAGGGCTACGTAAATGGAGAATCGAAGTTTTTTGAAAATATGATGACTATTCGAGGGGAAGGCATGCAACGTTTGTTTGCTGACGATATAGCTTTTAGTTTTATTCCTTATCCATATGGTAAACATACGCATTTGTTGATGGCTGCTTTTCGAGTGAAGAATGATGATAAATCGATTGTCGTGAAGGAGGATTTGATAGAGTATGCACCATATATTGGTAGATTGGTTGTGTCGTACGAAGATAAGCAAGGGACCAACCCGGTGCGCACTAACCCAGAGATTATCAAGAAGATAAGCGTTGCAGAAATTTTAAGTATCCCGGCTAGTGAAGCATTTCCTGGGTATGATTTGGTTAGACTATCCTACAAGGAATTGGAACATAAATTAAAAGCTCCGGATTGGGTTAGAAATTTAAAGGCCAGAAAAGGTGTATACGTGATCACTGATACTAAAAATGGCAAACAATATGTGGGCGCAGCTTACGGACAAAATGGAATATATAATCGTTGGAACACTTATGTAGAAAATCCTGGAAATATCCGTGAAGTCAGTGATGATATTGAAGATGAAGAAAGCGTAGGCTATCCAAACAAACAATTCCAGGAAATCATTAAAAGCAATAAAGGAAAAAAATATATTGAGGAGAATTTTCAGTATTCATTGCTCGAGACTTTTGATAAGGATACTCCAAAAGAATATGTTATTGCTCGCGAATCGTATTGGAAAAATGTTTTAGGGACCCGAGAGTTTGGTTATAACGCTAATTAGACTTTATTTTTGAATAACGAGACGTAGTTTGAAATTAAGGAGGTGATAACATGAGAAAAACTACAACTACAAAAAAGACCAACTCCGACGAAATCGTATTTCGAGTCTCGTTCGACAATATAGACGATTCGGACGATTTCATTGTCACAAAAGATGGTAAATATCATTTTGTCCGCACTAAAAGTTTAAAAAATGATAAAACTAAATATGAAGTTATTTACCCCGATTATCGTTATCACCTAGTGAGAATAAATCAGAAATATTATAAGCAAGCCATTGAAGCCAAAAAAAGTATTCTGGAAAAAGGCGAAAAAGATTGGCCAATTTATGATTTTGGTAGAGTTGCTGGCCGGCAAATCGAGTTATACAAAAAGACGCTTTGGCTACTCTCTCATAACAATCTAGACGGTTGGGAGAAATCCTTTAACAAGCTAGACGCAGCTTTGGAATCCTGCATTAGTCGATTTCGCGAATGTTGTGATATGTTGTATGGTGATGATTCTTTGCGAGAGTATCGCGACGATGAAGATGAGGCAAAGGCACTATTAGATAGGATGAAGGTCTTGGTGATTGATAGTTATTCTGGCAAGGTCTCCACCAAAGAGTTTGAGCAAATTTTTAATAAGGAACGTAAGCGAATTTTGCTAGTTTGTTTACCGCAAAAAGACCAAAATATGGCCATGTATATTGATGTAGGCGGATATGTTAGATGGGTTGAGTGTGCAGGCGAGCAGACCAAACTAGCAGCAAAAATTACCCAAAAATTAGAGAAAGACAAGAAATTTGCACACCATAAGAATTACTGGGATAGAGTTAACGGTGAGAAAATCATAAATGCACTGTTCGGTTATGCCTACGCTCTAACTGAGGGCAGAAACGGTTACAAGCGGAATCGAAAAATGGCTTACAAAATTTATACCTATCTTGCCGAAAGGTGGAACCAGGCAGATGCATATTATAATTTAGGAGTCTTTACTCAAAACGGTTATGCTTCACTCAAAAAAGATATAAAAACCGCAATTAGATATTACGAGAGGGCAGCGGAAGAAGGCAGTTTAGGCCGTTATGCAGAGTGTAATCTCGGGAACATTTATATGAAAGGGGATGGTGTGGCAAAAGATGAAAAGAAAGCTTTAAAGTATTATCGGAAAGCGCATTCTCATGGTGATGCTTACGCGACGGCAAGCCTCGCAAAAATTTACGAAAAAGGCAAAATAGTGGAGAGAGATCGCCTGTTTGCTTGGAAACTTTATGATGAAGCGAGAAAGTTAGCAAATGAATCCGACGATGATGAAGATATATGGAAGTTTAAGAAGGAACTCGAAAAGGATATTGAGAAGCTAGAAAAGAAACTGAAATAACAATAACTATAAGCATGGATGGCGAAGAAGAAATTATCATTAAAGAACAAGCTGAATTCGATATTTTTTGCAATCGGCTTAAAACGCGAGAAATTATTTATGCGGAGGCTATTTTTAAACACTGTGGGGACAACGAATGGTTAATCTATTCTTTTGAACACAATATTCTCAAGAGAGACTTTGTCGTTTTTCCTTATAGTTCGCCTTTTTATAGTATCGGCAGCATTATTAGAAATTTGAAACCCAAACTATTCTTGGTTGGCGATGTCTTTATGCCAACTAAATATTGGCTGGAGCCAGACCTAAATACGGGAATTTTTATATGTAAAGTTGACAAAAAAGAATACAAAATAAAACCGTCTTCAGACAAAATTTTTTGGCAAACAGTCATTAGTTTGTATTATCGGAAATTTTACTTTTTTGATAAGTCCTTCATATTGCAGCCCTTAACAAACCTCTGTTTTGATAGATATGTTCCTCAAATTACAGCCGAAAGATGGGAAAACGCGATTCTTGCACAGAAATTCAACGATCATCTACAGTTTAATAATGGCTTTAGCGAGGCAGATGAAACCACGCTGGGGATCTATCGGGCAAAAGAAGCCTACGCTATAATCGGTGAAGAAAAGCTTCGTAGGCTTATTATTGAACATTTACCTATCAAACAAAGTTTTTATAATGACGCAATTAAATCTGAGTTTAACCTCACTCCCGAGCTAATAAACACTGCTCGGGATAGCATTAAAAACCTGCTTAGTGCAATAGCTCAAGCAGCTGGCGAAGACTTAGCGAATAAGTATGCGCATTACTCCATAAAGGAAACTGCTGACATCGATAACGTAATAGACTTTTTCAAAGAACCACGGGTGATAAATTTTACAAAAGAAACTGACGAAAAAATCAGAAAGCAAATATTAGATGATAAATTTAACGCCGCATTCACCGAATATTATTTGAGAAACCAATTATTCTTAGCTGACCGCAAGCCAGTGACTCAGCTTTTTGAGGTAATTTGTCATATTATAAAAACTACAGAAAAAGATTCGCTATTTTATACGGCGGGGTCGGTATTAAATGAGATATGGAATTATTTACCGAAAAAGATAGAAGACGATTTACCGTTTACGAATATAATCTATAATCTTTATTGGCCAAGAGTGAAGAGTTTGCGTCAAATTAACAAAGCAATTAACGAGAATTTGGGTGAATGGGGCAAGAGTGACGATTCAGAGGAAAATATCTTCATGGATGCTATAACTTGGATACTTTGTATAGACAATGATAAATTAACAGATATAAACCCAGAGCTCGGAGAATATTTGAAGAGCCTCGCAAGTTTGCCCGACGACAAGATAAAGGAATTGCCATGGTGGATTTCTAGCCGGATTTTTGGGCTAAAGAATAATAAATTGCCACTCAAAAAGCAACTTGCAAATGTTTTATCCGAGTTTCCGCCTGAACAAGCTGGAAATAATCTTGGTTGGTGCGATTCAAAAGAGGAAGCAGAAATTGTCCTTAATTCACTACTAGGTCAACCAACTAAAAAATACCGAATAAAAGCGAAAGAAGCTTGCCTAGAGAAGTTGCTCATGCGTAGAAACACGTTTGACGTTAAGAGTTATATTTTGCAAAGACTAATCGACGATTTCGATAAATTTACTAAGAAATTTAAGAAAGAAAGGCTCAGCTTTTTTACGGCAGCCTGTGACGGTGTTGCCGATGAAAGAGAATTACCGCTGATCAAACAACTTTCAGAATTATTTATTAATCTTGACGACACCAAAAATATCAGAGACATGCTGGAGCAGGCCTTAAAAATAGCCGAAAGTAATATTAAGGTAGTTAAATTTCAGCGTAATGCAACTTTAGACAAAAAGTTTCTAGAAAAAGTTCGTAAGATGACGAAAATTAAGCCCGTAGAATACGATTTAGATAGGTTTATTAAGATACAAGAATCTTCCCATCAACGCGCGCTAGAAGAATTAAGTGCTGGTAGAAAATACGGACATTATATGTGGTATACGTTCCCGCAGCTTAAAGGTTTAGGTAGTAGTAGCAATGCCGAGTATTACGGAATCGAAGATTTAGATGAAGCTAAAGCATATCTAGAAAACGCAACCTTAAGACGAAACTTATTGAAGCTTTGTAACGTGGTAGAAAATCTAGAAGTTGACAATATTAACCAAGTCTTTCCATTCCCAGATAATTTAAAGCTTCGGTCGTCTATGACTTTATTTTTTATAGCTAACCCTGACGAGAAAATATTTCGCAAAATTATCGACAAGTTTTATGACGGAGTACTAGACGAAAAGACCATAGAACTAATCACCCCAAAGATATTGACGAAATCGAGCTGTTAAAAGAGAGGAGTTAATTATGAGGAAAAACATGCCTCTAATACCAATTACGAATAATAATCTCAAGGAT
>JAFROU010000066.1 GCA_017429465.1 Candidatus Saccharimonadota bacterium | reverse complement strand
TCAAATTTAGCAGCGACTAAAATCTGGAGCCTTTTCGGTATTCCTGTGGATGGCGGAATTGTTTTATTTCCTATCTCGTATATCATAGGCGACTTGGTCGTTGAGTTATATGGCAAGAAGGCTGCTAATAGCGTGATTCGTGCTAGCGCGGTTTTGAATTTGGTTGCTGGCATGGTGTTTTGGCTGGTTGGTAGACTGCCAGAATATCCGTCCTGGGGTCTGCAGAGCTCTTATGATGCCATTCTTGGTTTTGTGCCAAGAGTGATTATCGGTTCGTTGACTGCCTATGTGATTAGTGGTTTTATTAATAACCACGTGTTTGTGAAAATTAAACAAAGAACTGGTAAAGGCTTGTTTGTGGCTAGAGCACTAGGATCTTCGGCAGTAGCAAGGCTGTTTGACTCGTCAATCTTTGAAACGATTGCCTTCTTTGGCGTTTTGCCATTTAAAGAATTTATCTTGCAAGCAGTTTTTGCCTACGCGGCCGGAATGATACTGGAAACTGTTTTGGTGCCAATTACCAAAATTACTTCTAGCGTCCTGTCGAAAAGACTGACGATGAACGAAACTGCCCCAAAAGAAACCCCACTCTCCTAAAAATGTCCCGCTTTATGCGGGACTATTTTTATGTTATAATATGTAAAATGGAATTCGAAATAAAAAAAGTCTTGCCAAATGGTCTAGGTCGCGCCGGCGTGATTCATACACCACATGGTGATATAAAAACACCAGCATTTATGGTGGTTGGCACCTGTGGAGCTGTACGTTTTATATCACCAGACGAATTAAAAAGTATAAACGCTCAGGCAATGCTCAGCAATGGTTATCATTTACGTCGTAAGGCCGACGAGTTGTTTAAAGCCGGTGGCTTAAGCACTTGGTCTGGTTGGGACGGGCCAACCTTAACGGACTCTGGTGGTTTCCAAGTAATGTCGCTGGGTTCTGGTCTTGGTAAAGTTGTTTCGATGGAACGTGAACGAGGTGTAACTAATACTGCACATAAAGAGCGTCTTGCTAAAGTGACAGAAAAGGGCGTGAAGTTTAAAGACCCGTTTGACGGACGACCAGATTTTATTGGCCCAGAAGAGTCAATGCAGATTCAGTGTAAAATTGGCGCCGACATTCATATGGCTTTTGACGAATTAACTTCTCTTGCTGACAGTTATGATTATAATGTGGAAGCTTTGGCGCGTACGGAACGTTGGGCTGAGAGATCTCTAAAAGAACACTTGAAACATCGCGACGATTTAGGTTACCGTCAGAGTTTGTATGGGGTTTTGCAGGGTGGTCGTTGGGAAGATTTGCGTCGTTCTACGGCGCGCAAACTTGGAGCGATGGAGTTTGATGGTTATGGTCTGGGCGGTGCATTTTTAAAAGAAGATTTGGGTGAGATTTTACGTTGGTGCGACGAAGAGTTACCGTTCAATAAGCCAAGGCATTTGCTAGGCCTTTCGCATCCAGACGACATATTAATTGGTGTAGAAATGGGCGCGGACACTTTTGATTGTGTAGCGCCAACACGCGAAGCTCGGCACGGTAAAATTTATACACGAGACGGTAATATTAATTTAAGGAAATTTGCAGATTCGAATGAGCCGCTAGACGTTGGCTGCGATTGTCCAACCTGTAAGGCTGGGTATACGCGAGGAGAGCTTCGGGCGTTGTGGCGTAGTGGTGATATTGAAAAGAAACGCCAATATTATAATTTAGCTTCGATGCACAATGTACGTTTTGTAGTTCGCCTGACTGAAGAAATACGTGAAGCAATGCTAAAAGATAAATTTGACGAATTTAAGCATAACTTTTTAGCTCGTTATTATGGTATAATCAAATAAAGGAGATCATATGAGCAAAGCGATAGAAGTCGATACTAAAACTTTCATCCGATTTTGGCTAGTGATTTTGGGCCTAGGATTAGTAGCGCTATTTTTATGGAAGGCGCTAACTGGTTTAGTGATTGTTGGTATTTCGATTTTTCTTGCTATTGCTATTAAGCCGCTTGTCAAAAAAGTCGATCAATTTGATAAGAAAAAGAAACGCCCAGTACTCTCAGCGACCGTGGCTTATATCATTGTGATGGGCGTAATATGCGTTGTCTTTGCCGTAATTGGCCCAGTTGTGATTAATGAAACGGTGCGTTTTGTGGGACAACTGCCAGAGACATTTCAAGAAACGCTTGGTGGTTGGGATGGAATTAATAATTTTGGCCAAAGTATTGGTGTAGAGAATTTGCAAGGCGAAATTACAATTGCTTTACAAGGATTCTCTAATGACTTCGTAAAAAATTTTGGCACCACACTGGTATCAAGTGTGAGCACGATTGCCAATGTTTTAACCGCTTCGGTGCTAGTTCTAGTGCTAACGTTGCTGTTCCTGCTAGAAGGTCCAGGGTTGGTTGATAGTATTTGGAAAGCGATTGGTGGTAATGACGAAAAAAATCGTTCAGCTAAAGTTGTCCGCCGAATCGTTGGTCGTATGGCCGATGTGGTTTCAGTTTATATGTCAAAGCAGGTTACTATTGCCTTACTTGATGGACTGGTGGTAGCTCTGACCGTATTCGTGCTTTCACTAATATTTGGCTTCTCTTCAAGTCTGGCCTTTCCGATGGGATTGATTGCAGCAATCTTCTATCTCATTCCAATGTTCGGTCAGATCATCAGCACAGTGCTTGTTTCTTTACTATTATTCTTTAGTAGTCCAGCTGCAGCGCTAACTTTTGCTATAGCTTACATTATTTATGCACAAATTGAAAACAATGCCATTGCGCCAAAGATTCAGGGCGATGCTTTAAACTTGCCGGCAGTAGTCATTCTTGCTTCTATCACAATCGGTATGTATATGTTTGGACTACTTGGCGCTATCATCGCCATTCCAATCGCTGGCTGCGTAAAAGTTTTAATTGAAGAATACCCAAATATTAAAGCAATTGGATAATTAGAGATATTGCCAGAATTGACCTTCTGGCGTGTCTTTAGTAGTTATTCCCTGTGCTTCGAGTTTAGCGCGAAGTTCATCTGATTTTGACCAGTCTTTGTTATCACGAGCGGTGGCGCGATCCTCTAATAGGGTCTTTTGCTCTGGTGTAACGTCTGGAGAGTCTTTAACCAGATTTAGACCAAATAACTCGTCGACAATATTCCAGTCATTTAAGCTTAGCTCGTTATTGTCAATGATAGCAAAAGCGCCGGCAGAGTTAAGGTTGTCATTAACTTGTTCTAAGATTTGCTTTTTAAAGTCAGCCGTTGGCTCAACTGCTTGGTCCTGTAAAAGCATAGCAATGCGATTTCGCCAATTCAAACGGCGATTTTTAGCGGCAGTTAAATCATCAAAAGTGAAGTTGCGCTCGCTCTGGTAATGACCTTGAAGTACCCACATTTTATAATCCATCGGTTCAAAACCGTGTTCAGCTAAATCTTGTAAAGTGTAGATGTTGCCGAGTGATTTAGAAATCTTTTGGCCATCAATAGTAATAAAATTACAGTGAAGCCAAAAACGGCTGAGATCGGTGCCAAAAGCGGCTTTAGTTTGTGCGATTTCATTGGTGTGATGAACTGGAATATGGTCAATACCACCAGTGTGAATATCAATTGGTTCTTGTAGCTCTTGATGAATAATAGTAGAGCACTCTAGATGCCAGCCTGGGTAGCCTGGGCGATCTAGAAACTGCCACTGCATGTCGTGTTTTTCACCTGGTTTAATAAATTTCCAAACTGCAAAATCGGATGGGTTGTGTTTTTCGACGCTATATTCAACACGGGCGCCGGCCTTGAGGTTCTCTAGGTCAAGATGAGCAAAGTCGGCGTAAGTTGGAAGTTTAGCAGTGTCGAAATAGATGCCATCTTCCGTTTCATAAGTAAAACCACCATCGATGAGCTTTGTAACGATTTCTTTGTCTGGTTCAATGTAGTCGGTAGCTTTGGTAATTTTGGCAGGCTCGAGAAGATTTAACGCGCGGAAGTTATTTAAAAAATCATTAGCATAGAATTCGGCAATTTCCCAAACGGTTTTACCTTCACGGCGAGCGCCCTTTTCTAATTTATCCTCGCCTTCGTCGGCATCGGAAGAAAGATGGCCAACGTCGGTTAGATTAAGAATACGTTTTGGCTTGTAATTATTAGCAATTAAAGTGCGTAGTAAGAAATCCCAGTACACATAGGAAGCATAATTACCGATGTGTTGATAGCCGTAGACGGTTGGGCCGCAAGTGTAAATTTTGACTTCTTCTGGATTTTGTGGTTTAAATTCTTCAATTTTACGACTGAGTGTATTATACAGTTTCATGAGTTTCCTCCACTTTAGCTAATAAATCTGGTATTAAGCCAACCAAATCGTGAACTACGTCTTCGTAGGTGGTGTCATAGGTACGAAAACCGGCAGCATATGGGTGTCCGCCGCCGCCAAAGAAGCCAGCAACTTGTTCAGCGATAGGAGCGTCTGAAGCTGTGCGGATTTTACCAGTAACTTTGCCATCTGGATAGGTCTTGATGGCGACTGCGACTTCCACGTCTTCAACTAGGCGCATTTCTTCAAGAATTAAAACGTTTGGATTGTATTCGTCGGAATATTCGCGAATATCGTCCCAAGGAATGTGTACGGTCGCTAGTTTGCCGTCAAGCGAGTATTCAATACGTTTAATGAGGTCGGCTTTGTAGTCAAGAATACGTTGTGACTTTTTCATATATTCTCGGCGGCGATTTTCGAGGTCTGGTACGTTGGCGCCTAGATCCGTGAGTTCGGCAACTGTACGGAAGGTCTCTGCGGTGACGGATTCAGAAGTTAGACCGAGAGTGTCGGACAAAATACCGCAAGTTAAAGCTTCGGCGGCTGATTTAGTGATATTTAACTTTAAGGCTTTAGCAATACGAAAAATCACATCGCAACAGGCTGGACAGACTTCGATAATTGAATCGTGTTCAAAATTAAGATCATCGGCAGATTCGTGATGATCGATTACGAAAACTGGAGCAGTGTATAAACGGTTTTTAATAGCAGCATCGTCGATTAATTTAGAAAGCAATATTTCTGCTGCTGTATCTACGATAATGTAACCATCGGCACGGTAATCGAATTCAATCGTGACGCGAGCCCAGTCTGGATAATAACGCAAATATTTTGGAATGTTGACTGGACAATACATTGAAATTTTTTTGCCTTCAAGCAGATAGTCGAGTGCGATGGCGGACCCTAAAGAATCCCCATCTGGGTTTTCGGCCTGAATGATACAAATTGAATTTTTGCCATCTAAAAATTTCAAAAAATTATCGTACATATATATTATTATATCATAAAAAAGGGCACCCGAAGGTGCCCATGCTTAGCTATGGCAGGAACTGCATCCTTGGCCGCAGGAACCGCTGCAATTGCTGCAAGAGCCACAGTTAGTGGCGGCAGCTTTGATTTTGGCGCCTTTAGCTACGGGAGTGGGATATCTCGCTTTTTTTGCCTTGATGACTGCGGGTCTCTTCTGCTTTTTCATGGCTATGCTCTCCTTTCTTTATGCAAAATAGTGTGGCATGGTAATGCTAAAGGGATTGCGGGTTTTTGGGTCGACTTTTTTGTGCGTGTAGTGGGCGGCATCGAAACCAAAACTAATTGGTACCAGCTCCGGACTAATGGCGCGGACGACTTTAAGCTTTGCTCCTCGTACGGAAATGTCAACGAATATGGCATTGGTGATTCTGCTTAAGTAGTCAAAGCGGACTATCTTATGCTGCTTTTTATACTCAGGGTAGTCAATGCATTCGTTACCGGTCCACAACCATTCAAGAAAACAGATGTGTCCCCATTGGCAATAGAGCTGGCCGTGATCTTCGGGAGTTTTTACGTCGTACTGTTGGATTGGTTTCTTTTTCACTTGATTGATGTGAGTTAAAAGAGCGTATTCAGCTTCGTTAAAGGCCTTATAGAGCGCTTGGTCGAGATCGTCATCGATTGTAGCGGCTGCTCCGCAAACAAAGTGCGGGTAACTATTTGAAGTGATTGCTACGAGAAAAGTGGTACCAGCGACCGACGGCAAATTAAAAGCATAGACCTTTCGACCGAGGCTTTTCCAATAACTGGCGCGTTTTTGCAGATGAATTGGCAGTGATCTAGTGCGGAACAGTTGCGGTGGATCGTGGGAGAACCAGTTACGCATAATAGCGTCTCGTTCAACTAGCTCAACTAGGGCTTTCTTTTTCGCGATTTCCATATCGGGAAAAGCAGCAATACCAGATGAATTGGCACGGTAAATGCGCGGAGTGGTCTCGGCAGATTCGTAAATGCCGTAATAGACTAGATCAGTGGGAACAAAGATTTTAGTGCCATCCCATCTTTCTCCTTCTCGCCAATACAGCACCAAGTCGTGTTTAAACTCGGCTAGGTGTAGATTGCCAATTTGGATTGGTGCTAGGGGTGCGACAGTGCGAGGGTCTAGCCATTTAGCATTAATGCTATTGGCTGGGCCGATAAGATCGGCGCGAAACCTACTTGAGACCCAGCGTTCGTAGCCTTCAATTTCTGCCTTAAAGCGGGCTTCAGCTGAAGACGGACTGGTTGCTCCGGCAACATATTCTTTGCCATAGGCTATATAACTTGACCAGGCAAAAAAGCTGCTTCCGTTTTCATAATGCGTGACACCACTGTCGGTAATTGGCGATTCGTCACCTATGAGTAAGCTACTATTAAAACGCGGTTTAATAGTATTGTCGTCGGTGGCGCTATAGCCAATGGCAATGGTGAGAAGCGGATAGATGCTACTGTTCTCTATCTCGAGCTCTCGTCTTAGCGGTTCGTCTAGTGTTCCGCCAAGTTCGCAGGTCGCGAGGCCGGTTTCTGCGCAATATAGACAAATGTTTTCAGCGGAGTGGCCAGCTTCTAATAAAGTAAAACGATAGCCACGGTTGCTATATTTAGCTGATTCGCGCAAGAGATCGGCGGCGATGATGATTTGGACGGTTGAACCAAATGGGAGCTCGGGCGAGTTGAAGCAGTATTTAAGCTGCTCAGCATCGGCTGTCCCGAACCTGATGAGGTTTTGGTTTTCCGGATTATATTCATAGTAACCAGCCGAGAAATCAATTTGATCTTCTTCGACTAGCACATAGAATTTAAGCGGAAAAAGTCCACCAGCACTTGGCACAGTGTGCAAATGAATATTATATGCACTAAAGCAGATGCCGGTGATTTGCTCAAAGCTTAGTTTTTGATCAGTGAAAGCGCGGCAGGAGCTACGTTTTACGGCTAAGTCATAAATCTGACTATGTGTTTTAGGCGTATACATTTGTAATGCTTCGCCTTCTTTAGCCGGTAAACGCGAGCTCGTAGTGATGGCGATGATGTCCTGATCGTCTAAGGCGTGGGTGTAGGATGCGGGAAAATTTGTGAGTTGATGAAACTGCATAAATAGTTCGCGCGAATCAACAATCACTCCAAGACCAACCAGATCGTCAATAACGGCTTTAACGTACTTTTCTGGGCAATGTGACATAGCCGCAATATCAGCGATATCATAATGCCCGTTGCATTGTCCGATAATTTGCCACAGAATATTGATGTTTAGCGATGTATCATCTATCTCTACATAATCATCGGGCAATAAAAAACGGATAGTATTATCGTTTACGTGAATGGGCGGGGCGGCTAACGCGGGCAAAAAATCTCTTTCCATTTTTTATCCTCCATAGTCTTGTTAATGTACTTAGCCAAAAAACTAACCGTGTTATTATAACCCAAAGGTGATAAATTTGCAAGAATAAGCAAAACGTGTTGTGATATGTGTTATAATTAGCTTATGGATATTGTATTGGTTGTATTATTGGGGGTTGTAATTGTTTTAATGATAGTTCTTCTGGTGCGAAAACCAGCTGCACCGGACTTATCAAAAGTCGACGAACGTTTAATTCGGATTGAAGCCGAGCTAGATAAACTAGCGCCAAAAATCGAAGGCGAGTTTCGTGAAAACCGTAAAGAAATTTCACAAAATTTGAAGGGCATTCAAGACAGTAACGAGAAAAAACTTGAGCAAATGCGCGAGACGGTAGATGAAAAACTGAAAGAATCTGTTGAAAAACGCTTTAACGAAAGTTTTAAGTCGATTTCTACTCAGCTTACGCAAGTTTATGAAGGCCTAGGCGAAATGAAAAACCTAGCTACTGGGGTAGGTGATTTGAAAAAGGTGATGGAGGGTGTGAAAACTCGTGGTATTTATGGTGAAGTGCAACTCGGTGCGATTATTGCTGACACTTTAACACCAAGCCAATATGAAGAAAATACAATCACGAAGAAAGGCTCAAACGAACGGGTTGAATTTGCCGTGAAGATGCCAGGTAAAGATTCAAACGTGTTTTTGCCAATTGATTCAAAGTTTCCGGTTGAAAATTATTCGCGTTTAATTGCGGCCTATGATAATGGGGACAAGGCTGAAATTGAAAGGTCACAAAAGGCTTTAGCGATTGACGTAAAAGAACAAGCGAAGAAGATTTCGTCTAAATATCTTGATCCACCAGCTACGACTGATTTTGGTATGATGTTTGTGCCGACCGAATCGCTTTATGCAGAAATATTGCGTATTCCGGGTTTAGTAGACGAAATTCGACAAAAATATAATATCTCAATTGCTTCTCCGTCTACTTTACCAGTGATGCTGTCTGGACTTTTGATGGGCTTCCGTACGGTAGCAATTGAAAAACGTTCAGCCGAAGTCTGGCAGGTGCTCGGTGCGGTGAAATCACAATTTGGAAAATTTGGCGATTTACTTGAAGCTACACAGAAGAAACTTAGTGAAACGGCTGGTAAAATCGAGCAGGCTGCCCATACTTCTAGACAGATTGAAAAGAGACTTAAAAACGTGGAAGAATTACCGGAATCTGATTCGGTTAAATTAATTGGCAATATCAAAGTAGATGATTAATGTTGGATGAGAATACGTACGTTAACGTTTTGATCTACAAATGATCTAAAACGTTCTGCATCAAGTGGGTCGCCCACAATACTACCGTAATGAGTAGGTACTGCGATGCGAGGCATGATGGCATTAACGGCATCAGCGGCTTCTTTTGGGTTCATCGTGAAGGTGCCACCAATCGGTAGGAAAATTACATCGCAGCGTACGCGTTTTACGTCGTCTGTACAGTCGGTATCGCCAGTAATAAAAAAGCGATTCCCTTCTAACATCAAAATGTAACCAACCCAATCATTATCAACTGGATGATATGATTTGTCGATATTGTAAGCGTGAGTAGTTTCGACAGAAATATCCTTAATCAAGCGTTGTTGATTCGGCAAAACGAAAGCGTTGTTGCGGAGGTTATTGCTTTCTAAATCGTTTTGCATGGATTCTGGCGCCACAAAGAAGGTGCCTTCTTTTTTTACTTTTTCAATGTCTTTTGGCGAAAAATGATCATAATGTGGGTGGGTAAAGAAAATTATATCGGCGTCGTGTGGATAGTCAGCAATCTGGAATGGATCAAAATAAATGACTTTGCCCTCTGCCTCAATGCGAATTGAGCTCTGAATGTTAATAGTGGTGTGATCTAACATTTTATAAACCTCCTTGTTAGATATGAAAAGCTTGAAAATAGAATGATGGCAATACCAATTAAACTAAGCAGGATGTAAGTCCCGCTATCAGATAAAAATTGAAACGAGAAGAAATTTCGCGCAAACGGTATGATGAAGGCTAGAACTGATAAAATAATGAGGGTTTGAATTAGTGCAAGGCGGAGTTTGTTAAACGGAAAACTAATTTTAGCAATGAGTATCATACCAATGAAAGTTACCACAACCGCAGAGATGGTGGTGATTTCGCCGAATGGTAGATTGTTACTGGCGGCCAGTATTACTAATGTAATTACGCAGCACACGGTAGTTAGGCCACTTGGCAGTGAGTTATGCAGAATGTTTTTGACGAAGTTATTTTTGATGCGTTCGTGATTGGTTTCTAGAGCTAGAATGAATGACGGGATACCGATAATGATGCCATTAATAAAGGCCATGGCGATTGGCGTAAACGGATAAGTGTAGGTAAGGAAGATAAAAGTGACGGACAGAATTGAGGCAAAAATAGTTTTTGAGAGGAAGAGCGAAGCGGAGCGTTCGATATTATTGATAGTTTGACGACCTTCATTAATAATATCTGGAACTGTCGAAAAATCGGAACCAAGTAGAATTAGTTTAGAAACGCGGCGAGCAGCATCGGCGCCTTCGCCAATTGAAATGCCACAGTCGGCTTCTTTTAAGGCAAGTACATCGTTAACGCCATCGCCAGTCATTGCTACGACGTGCTTATTATTTTTAAGCGCAACAATTAGACGTTTTTTCTGGGCTGGCTTAACTCTGGCAAAAATATCGTATTCTTCTACAAGTTGTTTGTAATTTGTACCTGATGGAACAGTCGATAAGTCGATGGCGCGACTAGTATCGAGATTAACCTGGCTAGCGACTTTAGTAATGGTGCCAAGATTGTCGCCGGAAATGACTTTAACTTTAACATCATTATTGTTGAAGTAGTCAATTAGTTTATGGGCATTCTTTCGTAATGTATCAGATAGCAGAATAAAACCAAGGACGT
>JAFROU010000065.1 GCA_017429465.1 Candidatus Saccharimonadota bacterium | reverse complement strand
CGGTTATGCCGTTGAAAAAGTACTGAAAGCCGGACACCTTGGTGTGATTGAGAATTACATTGGTCATGGTATTGGACGTGGCATGCATGAAAAACCTGATGTGCCAAACTATGGCAAGCGTGGGCAAGGTTATGTTTTGAAGGCAGGTGATACGATTTGTATTGAGCCGATGTCTTCGCTTGGTAAACCAGCAAATTACGTGGATGTCGATAATAATTGGACTGTAAAAATGAAGGATGGTTCGATTGGTTGTCACTGCGAGCATACGGTTTTGGTGCTTGAGGATGGTTACGAAGTTTTGACTCTGCCTAAATAGTGGTTAATTGTTGACCTCGTAAAAACACTTGTGCTAAAATGAGTCTATGGACGATATTTCACGATATGCCGTGGGGCTTGATGTAGGTACGGAGAATGTTCGTGCCGTTGTTGCGTCAATTAGCCAGAGCGGAAAAATAAGCGTAGTGGGGTACAACGAGGGCAAAAATACTGGCATGCGCAAAGGCGTAGTCGTGAATTTGTCGGGCCCTTCTGAAGCAATTGATAAAATGCTTGGTGAAGTGGAAAGGATGAGCGGGTATCAGATTAATTCCGCCTTTGTTTCTACAAATGGAGCACAAATCATTTCGGCTAAAGTAAAGGGAATGATTGCCGTTGGCACAGTGGATCATGAAATTACAGAGCAAGATTTGATGCGCGTGCAAGAAGTGGCCGAAGTTGGTCAGATTCCGCAAAACCGCGAAGCGTTAATTGCCGTGCCACTTGATTATGTCCTTGATGGTCAGGCTGGGATTAAGGACCCGGTAGGAATGAAAGGTGCAAGGCTAGAGATGAATGCTTGCGTAGTGACTTCGCTAGTGCCAAACAATGCTAATCTCAAAAAGAGCACAGAAAATGCAGAGGTTAGAGCAGAGAAATTGATTCCAAGTGCGGTAGCAGCAGGAAAGGCTGTGTTAAACGAACGCCAGTTAGAACAGGGCGTAGCTGTGATCGACATGGGCGCTGCCACGACGTCGGTAGCCATTTATGAAGAGGGAAATTTGCAATATGTGGGCGTAGTGCCGGAAGGTTCGAATAATATTACGAATGACCTTGCGATTATGTTGAAGGTTAATACCGAGATAGCCGAAGAAATTAAATGCCGTTTTGTGACTGGCTCATTTGACGGCGGTAAGATAGTGCTAAAGACTGGTCGTGAGGAGATGCATTTTGATCGCGAACAAGTCAATAGCGTAGTAAAAGATCGTTTAAATGAGATCTTTGAAAAAGTACGAAAAGAATTAAAACACGCCGGATATGATCGCCGCTTGCCGGAAGGTGTAGTGCTTACTGGCGGTGGTGCTAAAATGCGCGATATTGATGTTTTTGTAAGGGATGCACTTGAAGCTTCAGTAAAGATTGGTATTCCAAACGCGCTCGATGGCGTGTCTGAATCTGTCCAGAAGCCAGAGTACGCTGCTGCAGTTGGCCTAATGCTAATGGCAATTGAGGATGGTGGTAGAGCGCCAGTAAAGAAAGAAAAGAACGGCAAATCCGGCGGTTTACTAAAACGATTTTTCAGTAAATTTTGAATCAGGGAATTTTAAGGGAATTTTAGTGTTGTTTTAAGGATTTTTGTGCTATACTATTATTAACTGTAAGTAGTGAGGAAAGAAAATGCCTGAAATTAAACCAACTGAGGTGGAAAGCACAGCAAGTATTAAGGTGGTGGGTGTCGGTGGCGCTGGTGGATCAGCCGTTAACCGTATGAAAGAAGTCGGATTGACTGGAGTGGAGTTTATTGCCATTAATACAGATGCGCAAGCTTTACACCATTCGTCTGCCGATGTGAAAGTTCAAATTGGTAGGGGCTTAGGTGCTGGTGGTGATCCAGCCAAAGGTGCCGAAGCGGCTGAAGAAAGTCGTGAAGCGATTGGTAAGGCTCTTGATGGTGCCGATATGGTATTTATCACGCTTGGTGCTGGTGGTGGTACTGGTTCTGGCGCAGGTCCAATTGTGGCTCAAGAAGCTCGTGCACGCGATATCCTCACTGTTAGCGTGGCAACCAAGCCATTTTCATTTGAAGGTTCACGCCGTAAGGCTAATGCCGAAGAAGCAATTAGTAAGTTAGCTCACGAAGTTGATGCCATCATCACTATTCCAAATGATCGCTTACTTCAAACCATTGATCCTCGTACTCAACTAGAAGACGCCTTTATGATTGCTGATGATGTTTTGCGTCAGGGCGTTCAAGGTATTTCTGAACTCATTACTGAAGAATCATTAATTAATCTCGATTTTGCTGACGTTAGGTCAATTATGAAGAATGCTGGCTCAGCCCTTATGGGTATTGGCCGTGCTTCTGGTGAGAACCGCGCCGTGATTGCTGCTCAACAAGCCATTGAATCACCACTTATTGAGGTGAAGATTGAAGGTGCCCGTGGTGTACTCTTCTCCGTGGCTGGTGGCAACAATATGTCGATGACAGAGATTCAAGAAGCTGCCGAAGTGATTACTGGTGCCATTGCACCAGATGCCAACGTGATCTTTGGTGCTTCTATCCGTCCAGAACTTGAAGACGAGATTGTGATTACCGTTGTCGCGACCGGTTTTGATTCGGAATATCGCCGCGAGATTGATGTAGATCCAAAAAATCATATTGAAGAACCAACGCCAGAAACAACTCCAGTTGCTGAGCCGGAAGAGGAACCGGCCGAACCAACTCCAGAAGCATCAGATGACTTTACGGCTGCCAATAATACAAATATGTGGGATTCAATCAAGACTGATGCAGAAGATGATGACACAGACATCCCACCTTCTCTAAGAGAAAAGTTTCGTAGTAAGAAAAATAAGGAATAAGAATGTTAAATCCAAAGCTTAAGATCGGCGATAGTAAAGTGCTAGAAAGCCGTGAGGCTTTGGATGGCACGATGATTCGCCGTCGCCGCGTGACGTCAGATGGAAAGTATCGCTTTACCACCTATGAGCGTATTGAAATGCCAGCTTTAACAGTGTTAAAGCGCAGTGGCAACAAGGAAGCTTTTGACCGTGATAAGTTACTCAATGCGGTACGACGTAGTGTTGGTAAATTCTTTAATTCAGAACTTGAAGTAGAGGAAGTAGTGGATAAAGCCATGGATATTCTTTATGAATATGGTAAAGATCAGATTACTTCTAAGCAGATTGGCGAGGCGGTGTTAGACGTTCTAGCTGAGATGAACGAAGTGGCTTATGTGCGTTTTGCCAGCGTCTTCCGTGAATTTAAAACGATGGCTGATTTTGAAAAAATTATTAGAGAGCAACGCGAGAAAAAGGGAGCTTAAAGAGGATGAGGGTGGTATGTGTTTGGCGTGATAATACTGACTATGCCAGAACTGTAATTGATTGGAAACGTGATTTTGATATTCGCACTAGTAGGGTTATTGAGGAATTAGATCCAGATACGCCGGAAGGAATAAGTTTTTGCCAGGCGTATGACGTGATGGAATATCCGAGTTTTGTGGCACTAGATGATAATGGTCACGTATTACAGATGTGGCGTGGGCTACCTTTGCCACGCTTTGATGAAATTGCCTATTATGCTTCTGATGAAGAACAGACTTCAGAAGAGATTATCCCACAGGATGATCCAGAAATCGAAAAGCGGTTTGCTCCAACAAAAGGGGTTTTACCAAGAGACGATTCTGTGTTATAATAGGGAAAAGCGATAGAGTGGCTATCAACCACGAGCTGACGAAAGAACGGGAATAATCCTTATTAGAATCGTTCGTGAATCTGCGTGAAAGAAGAATTAAGGGCTAGTTTAACTAGAAGTTGGATGGTACCGCTCAAGATGAGTTCCAATGAAAATTGGAATTTTTTATTTGGAAAGGAGTAGCCAATGAAATACAAATCCGGCACCAGAAGGCGCGCAATTGAGTATGAACGTGCGATTGTCGACTGGTGGAAAGATAATAAGACTTTTGAAAAGTCAGTAGAGAACCGTCCGATTGATAATTCGTACGTGTTTTATGATGGTCCTCCATTTATTACTGGTAATCCACACCATGGGACCCTGCTTTCTTCGATGGTAAAAGATGCCGTGCCACGTTTTTGGACGATGAATGGTAAACGCGTAGAGCGCGTTTGGGGTTGGGACTGCCATGGTCTGCCGGCTGAGAACTTCGTGGAAAAACAACTTGGTATTACGGATCGTCGTGATATTGGCACGAAATGGTCACTTGAAGAATATATTAATAAAGCACGTGAATCGATGGTGGCGAATTCTGAGACTTGGGAAAGTACTATTGCGCGTATTGGCCGTTGGGTGGAGTTTAAAGGTGCCTATCGTACCATGGATAAGGATTACATGGAATCGGTCTGGTGGGCATTTAAAACACTATACGAAAAAGGTAAGATTTATGAAGGTCGCAAAGTCTTAATGTATGATACTAAATTTGCTACTCCGGTATCAAAGGCTGAAGTGACAATGGATAACGATGCTTACCAAGTGGTGACCGATCCAAGTGCCTACGTGAAGTTTAGGGTTAAAGACGATTTTGAAGGTTCAAAGACGGAACCGACCTATTTCTTAGCTTGGACTACTACGCCATGGACTTTGCCAGCAAATTTGATGCTAGCAATTAATCCAGAGCTAAAATATGGTGTCTACGAAGTCGATGGCGAGCATTTTATCTTGGCAGTTTCTAGAGCAGAAAAGTTGCTTGATGGTGCTAAGCCACTCAAGACTTTTAAGGGAGAAAGTTTGGTAGGTCTGCATTATGAGCCAATTATTAAGGTGGCGGATTCGCTACTAGAACTTGGTCTAAATGGCGCTGATGGTACTATCCATAAGAAGGATACTTACACGGTTTTGCCGGGTGATTTCGTATCAGACGAAGACGGTACTGGTATTGTACACTGTGCGCCAGCTTATGGTGAAGATGACTATGCCTTGGGCCAGAAGTATGAAGTTGATTTCGTCGACGTGATGGATGAAAATGGTTATTATCTACCAGAAATGGCCGAGGAGCTTCATAAATTAGGCGTACGCGATATAGATGAACATGGTATTGATGCTTGGGGCGGTAATAAGTTTATCGCTAAGGTGATGGAAGACAAGGGAATCATTTGGAAGATTGAGTATATCAAGCACGAATACCCATTTAACCCTCGTTCTAAACAACGTATTATGTACCGTGCATTTCCAAGTTGGTTCTTTGACGTTGAGGGCTCAAAAACCTTAATGTTAGAGCAGAATGAAAACATTAACTGGTTCCCAGATTATCTCAAACATGGTCGTTTTGCTAAGAATATTGAGCAAGCGCCGGATTGGAACCTCTCACGTGACCGCTTCTGGGCTTCAGCTATGCCGGTATGGAAGGGCGATAAAGGCTCTATCAAGGTTGTGGGTTCTTACGACGAGCTATATGAGCTGTCTGGCGTGCGTCTAGAAGATTATCATCGCCCATGGGTGGATGCAATTGAATTTGATATCGACGGAGAGCACTTTAAGCGTATCGATAAGGTACTAGATTGTTGGTTTGAATCTGGCTCGATGCCATTTGCGCAGCTACACTATCCGTTTGAAAACAAGGAGAAGTTCGAGAAGAACTACCCAGCTGATTTTATTGTGGAGTATGTTGGGCAAGTTAGAGCTTGGTTCTATTGTCTACACGTAGTTAATACGGCACTATTTGGCCGCAATTGCTATACTAATGTGATTACAACGGGGACGCTTGCTGGTAATGATGGCCGTAAGATGTCTAAGTCACTAGGTAATTACACGGATCCAAATGAGTTGATGGATAAATATTCTGCTGACTCACTCCGTTTTCTCTTAATGAGTTCACCGGT
>JAFROU010000064.1 GCA_017429465.1 Candidatus Saccharimonadota bacterium | reverse complement strand
TAACGATGAGACGGATAAAGGAGTAGTAAATAAGAACGCTGGAATATTATTTTCTATAACTTCGCCTTGTTCGCGAGTATTACCAGCGACAGAGGCAAAAATAAGCATAGCAGCTCTAACAATATTAGTAACACCGACGTTTCCGCCTGCACCTTCATCATCATTAACGATTTGGGCAACAATTGCAGCATATTGACCGCCGGATGGAACGTCTTGTGGTACAGAAATGGTGAACGGAACTTCTATACTGTCATTTGGATGCGCAGTTCCTTCGGTCCAATCAAAGGTAATCCAGTTAGTCATCTCGCTATAGCTAGTCGCAGAATCAAAGTCCGGATCATAAGATTCGTCTCTAACACTGTAGTGAGTGGCGCTGACAAGATATTTAAAATCCTCGGCACCAGTGTTTTGAACTTTAATACTAGAGCGATAGTTCTCGCCACGCTCAAGTGTAATCTTTTGGACAACTGGAGAAATCTGTAGGCGTTTAGCCGGAAGATCTTCAGCAAAGGCCGTCATTCCCACACCTAAACTCGCTACCATAGCTAGAGCAAGTGCAATTAAGCTAAATTTTGTTTTTTTCATTATCCTCCTTTGTGACTTCTTTTATTATAGACTTTATCTGATTTTTTAGCAAGCAATTACTGGTTTTCTTTAATTGTACAGGTGAAACCAAGCTTCTCGTAATTAGATTTGATGTCTTTGCTGGATGATGGGACATTACCATTGTTAGCCGTAATTAACATGAGGGATGCTGTCCTCTCAGTAAGTTGATTATAATCGGCGTACACTCTAGTGATAACAGTGTTGTCTTCTAGAACAGTGTAGTTAGCTTGAAGCGGATCTGAGCCAAAACCCCAATCCTGCCATTTAAAGTTATAGTGAGCTTGGATCCAAAATTGAGAGCTCTTAGCGGCGTCTTTATTGGCATATTTAGAAATATAGTCTAATGTTATATTGCGAAGTTGGTCGCCATTAAAGATGCCTCGTATTTCGTAATCTGATGTGAGCGCCTTATCTGAGTAATAAATTGGATGTTCACCAATCGACTTAGCCGTGCAGCTGATGCTAGAAATACTTTCATTGTCGCTTTTTTTGCTGCTTTCCATAGTGCTCTTTTGACTAAATAGGAGCATATATAGAAAAATAGCCGCCAAGACGCCAATGATAATTAGAATGATTTTCGGGATTATCTCTTTAAAATCTTTTTTATTCTGTTCAGACATTAAACCTCCTTAATGTTACTATCATACCATAAATTAATGTCTAAACACAAAAACCAGCCCCGAGGGGCTGGTTTTAGAGTTAATTATTCGTTAACTACGACGGTCCAAGTAACTTGACCAGTGTAAGTACCGGCTGGTTGAGAAGACGAGACGGAAGATTCAAAGATGAAGTTCTCGGTCGTACCAGATGTTGGGGTTGGACCATTAGCATCAAGCACTAAGACGTCAGAGCTAGTAACACCAACGAACGCGTTCTGAGCGGCTTTGTTACCACCCTTATAGCCCCAGAGAGAGCTGCCGGAAGTTGGGGTACCGGCGCTAATATAATTGCTACCAGAGTAAAGTTTGGTTGGGTCAGCACCGTTACCACTACCTTTGATATAAAGGCGGAAACCATCGGCGGCGTTAGTAGCGACAGTTACGTCGACATCACCAATTTCACCTTCGGTGTTGTTTGGGATTTCACCTTCGAGCTCGGAATTGTCGAGAGTGATGCTAGTTGAACCTTCAATCGTAACTGTAATATCAGTTGTTGAACTAAAGGTTTGTTCGGCATAGGATGCCAATGGTAATGCAGCCAAACCTAAGGCGCCTAATACGCCAAAAGCTGCCATGATTTTTATTGATTTAGACATAAATAACTCCTTTTTTATTTTTGTCTTGTTTGTTTTTATAGGCTTTTTATGACCTTTATGCTTTTATAGTATACCAAGTTTAAAGTTTTGTCAATACTTTTATGCTTATTTTAATAAAAAAAGATAGCCCCAAAAATTAGGGGTTATCTTTTGAGCGTTCCTTACTATTAATTAAGAGTTAGCTGTGCCTGTCCAAGTGATAGTGCCAGCGTATGTACCTGCTGCTTGAGAAGGTGAGGCTGATACACCGATTGTAAACGTAGTGGAGGTACCGCTAGTGTCAGTAGGAGCACTCGTGGTGAGGACTGTTGTATCAGTAGTCTTGAGTGCCGTATAGGTCGTACCTAACGCACCACCTTTCATACCCCAGGCGGATGTTCCGGCGGATGGGGATCCTGCCCCAATTGTGTTAGAGCCACTAATGAGGGCTGGGCCACTAGCATGGGTGGTCTTAGCCTTTAGTGTAAAGCCGCCACTATTATTTGTGATGACTGTGACAACTGGAGACATATCAACGACGGGTCCATTGTTAGTAGCTGTTGCAGTTACGCTTTCTGTTGCCGTAATAGAAAATGTACTATTAATACTTACGGTGATATTGGTTGTAGCTGTGTAATTATTATCAGCGTATGAGGCTAGCGGAAGCACCGCTACGCCTAAAGCCGCCGCTGCTCCTAGTGCGATAACGATTTTTGTTGTTTTCATTGTTTTTCCTTTTGTTTATAAATTTAAAATCAAATAAATATTAGTGGATTGCACCGGTCCAAGTAATGGTGCCAGTGTAGGATCCGGCTGCTTGGCTCGGAGAAGCGGTTACGCCGATTGTAAAGGTCGTAATTACTCAGGTGCCGCTCGTTGGAGTAGAGCTAGACGCCATCAATGTATCTGTGGCCGATAGTGCCGTATATGAGGTTTTGCTCCCACCCTTAACTGCCCATGCTGATGTGCCAGTAGATGGTGTACCAGCATTAATTCCGTTATTACCACTCTTAAGAGCTGGGCCACCGGTATGAGTAGTCTTGGCACTGAGTGTCCAACCGGTTGCGTGGTTAGTAATGACAGTGACAGTAGGTTGCATCGACTCGTTCACTGCAGTGTTATTAGTGACTGTCGTTGATAC
>JAFROU010000063.1 GCA_017429465.1 Candidatus Saccharimonadota bacterium | reverse complement strand
TTCTCTAAACAACCGTGAATTGGTGGGCAGCTTAAGCGCCCTCGTGCATTTTCGTTATGACTCTACAAAATTAACGAAAATGTACTTTGATTCTTTGTGCGCGAGATTTACTTGCGACGATGATTTGCTTTGGCATATAGCCTCCTTTTTTATTGTTTTTATTTTTATCAATTCCACTAGCGCAGGCGTTTCGCAGCTCGAAGCTTTGCACTCCTCGCACGTGGGTTGATAACTAACTCCTTTTTCTCCGCAATGATTGGACTCTTATTGATAATCATAAGTTCCGACTCCTCTCCAAAACTACTTGCGTCTTTGAAATAGTTTTTGACTAACCGGTCTTCCAGACTATGAAAGGTAATGATTGCTACTCTTCCACCAGGCTTTAATAGCTTTGGTAGAAGTGGCAATGTTCGTTCGATCTCGCCTAACTCATCGTTTACAGCTATTCTGATTGCTTGAAAAATCCTCGTTGCAGGATGAACCCTACTATGTCTCGATTTTCCAGCAATTGCTTCAGCCAATCTCGACGTTGAATCCCAGGGCTGACCGTGCACAATGGTGCGAGCCACTAGTTTGGCAAAACCAGGCTTTTCTTCTCCATATTCGACGAATAAATCCGCTAATTCCCTTTCACTCCACTTATTCACAACCGTACTAGCACTGAACGATTGTTGTTGATTCATACGCATATCCAGCGGACCATCGTGCGAAAAAGAAAATCCTCTTTCAGCTTGGTCTAATTGCGGAGAAGACACTCCAAAATCAGCTAAGATTATATCAAAGGTGTTTCCACACTCAATTTCCTGTAGCGCCGCACTATAAAAATCGTTGTTAACTAGTTTAATTGATTCCCCATATTTCTCGCGTAAATAACGAATGGCGTTTTCGTCTCGATCAATTAAAACCGAATCTTTATAATTCTGCGTTACATCCAAAATCTTACTAGCATGTCCTGCATACCCAGCTGTGAGATCCATATATGATTCACCTTGCTTTGGTTGCAAAATCGCTAGTACCTCTGATAATAACACTGGCTTATGAAGTTCTTCCATGTGTATTATTATACACTCTGTGTTTGAGATCGCTCAACTAGAAACTTCAGCATTTTTGTTTTTCATTTGATGTTTGTTTTTTAATTACACGCATTCTACCACGATTTATCAGCGCGAAGCTAATCACATATCGCAGCCGTTGAGAGACTTATTGTGTAATGGTTGTTGGCCTTACGACCAGATAGAGTTTAATTGGGAGGTGTTTCTTAGGAAGAACCTATGGTTTTGATTACGCGTATCCTAAACGCGTGCCGAAACTCCTAGTTGGCCGATCTCAAACTGTGTTAAGGTGCAATGTATCAACTAACGAACGCGAGTCAACTTAATGACCTCGTATCCCGACTTGTGCTGAATCTGTATTTTTGTCATTTTGTTTCCTCGTGACTGTTTATTTTGATATTCTTTGTGGTTTTTATTATTGTTGCCACTTGAAACTAGTTTATATAACTTTTTCAGAAAATGCAAGTGCTTTTTTTAACATATTTTAATAAAATTTATGCAGTTTATACACATTTTTGTGGAAAATCAACCCCAAAAACAGAGGTAGTTTTTTCCACAAGACTGTGGAAAAATCCCCATATTTTTTACAACGATCTGCTTGACGAATCTATATTTTCAGTGCAAAACTACGATCAAAGCCAGCCCTTTGCTATTTTCAATTTTAGTGTTATAAAAACCGAACAGACCGAACACGCTTTTTTAAAAAAATATGTCATAATTACCGAACATAGTTCCCTCTCCTTATGCTATAATTTTTTTATGCAAAGCAGCTTCAACACTATAATCAAAAAACTTTGTACAGAACTAAAAATTAATTTTATCGAACTATCAAATGGCTGGGTTTTTAAATTGCAAAAAGACGGCAAAACGGCCTACATTATTGGCAATCGTTTTGACCTAAACCTCTCGGCTAGCGGCGAAATTGCCAGCGACAAATCTGCCACATTCTCAGTATTAAACCACCATCTCATCCCTGTTATTCCGCATTATGTTGCCTTTGATAATACTCTGCCACAAGATCTCGTTTATCCAGTTGTACTAAAACCAAATCGTGGTTCGCGTGGACGTGGTGTAACTTTATGCAAGAACCAAAACGAAGCCAAAACTACCGCGACTAAGCTTCTTAAATCTTTTGAATCAATTTGTTATTCGCCATATCATGAATCGCCCTATGAATATAGAACCTTCTATCTTGACGGCAAAGTCCTTTGCATCTACCGTAAAACCAAACCAAAAGGATCCTGGAAACATAATCTTTCTGGTGGCGCCACCCCTGATTTAGTACCAAAAGGCTCACTTTATCGTCAAATTGAAGAATTAGCCATTAAAACTGGTCAGGCGCTTAATATCCGCTTTGCTACTATTGATATTCTCGATACTATAGACTCCGGTATGATGGTCCTTGAGGTTAACCAAGGTGTCACCACCACCATCTTTAGCGAATCCGTGCCTGGCGGCAAGCAAATTGCCGAAGACATCTACCGTGCCGCCCTCCTTGCCATGTTTCCCCGCTAATCTATGATATAATTAGGTTAAACTAAGTGAGGAAAACTATGAAAGACAATTTTGACGTGTTCTTGTGGGCAAATGAAGTCGACGAAATAAAGAACAACGTTTCTGCCGAATTATTCTTATTCAACAAAAACTACACACCATTTAAAATCCGCTATTCTGATAAGCTTACCAGCAGCGTCAAAGCAATGTTTATGCAAGAAGCTACTAGTTTTATCATTAAAGAAGCTGACAAAGGCCTAGAATGCCGCGAATACGAAAAATCAGACGGCGAAGATCACGTCATTTATCGCACCAAACTTGAAAAAGTTGGTCGTGCCGAAACCTTGATTCACCTCATCGAACACGAATATAAAGATATTGCCTATTTTTCTGATAATGAATACGAATTTAAGAAGGTTAAGGGCATCATCGCCAAGTTTACCTATCCAGGTGGAGACCAAGGCACCAAGAGCTTCTATATTGCCAAGGCTCTTCCAGCTAGCTCGGCTCTAAAAGGTACTTCTAGCTGGGAAATCAACGGTGAGAGCTTTGAACCATTCTCTGCCGAAGTTGCAATCAAAATGCCAGAAGATAACCAAGTCGCCATCATTGAAGGCAATGTCGTCATCTTTAACCAAGCTAAATTTGAAAACCTTTTTCAATATGATTACAAATCACAAGTTATTGCCGAAGCTAAAGCTAAAGAATTAATGGAAAAATATAAACTATCCTTTGCCGAAGGCCTCACTTTGAACACTTTACTGCAAGATAAAAAGCCATTACTCAAGAAGCTCCAAGCTATGGAAATCTCCGAGGAAATGCCACAAGATAAGCTCATCGATTATGCCGACGAAATGCAACTTGAACTAATGACAGACGACGATAATTCCATCATCATTATGGACGATCGTGATCTCACTATGTTTGTTAATTTACTGAATGAAGACTACTATATCTCCCCTGTTAATGGACTTCGCTACGAAATTAAATCCAAGAAATTATTGGGCGAACCAGAAGGCGAACCTCCACGCGGTTAGTTTAAATTGAACAATAATATTATTCAATTTCTGACATCAAAAAAGACCGTGAAAACGGTCTTTTTTTAACTTAGAAGATCCGCATAAGTCTCGTCTACGATATTGTGCTCACCTAATACTTCTAATGTCTTTAAGAGTTGTGCCTTCACCTCGCTAACCTTATCATCCTCATCCAGCACCGTCTCAATCTTGGCATAAAAACCCACCATTCCCTCTATATTATCAATATAAATTTTAGTGTCGGTTACTAAATCCAATTCCTGACGCTTGCGACTGACTTCTGCTTTTTTCTCAAACCCTAGCTGATGAATAATGTTTACTACTTCGGTATAATCACGCACCGATGTTACGTTTTCAATATCGATTCCGCTATCCTCTATATGACGCTTCAGAATTAAATCGTAACGCGCCGGTCGATCAAGCGCCTTCACTTCTGTACGCATGATTAAACGTGGAAAATTGGCACTCTTTTTATAAGTGCGTGGTACATATACGCGGTCATGTTGCCAATAGACTGGCCCAAAATCCATATTAATATCAGATAATTTTTGCTCAAAAGCATCACGACTTTTTAACTTACATTTAAAAATCACTTTCTTCATAGTGTCGCCCCTTCCCTTGCTTTGTTTGCCCATTCATCGGCAAGCTCATTCATTTCCGTACCAACATGGCCACGCACCCACACTAATTCTACTGGATACTTAGTATAAAGTCCGTAAAGCTCTTGTACTAATTCTAAATTTTTAATCTCGCCGTTCTTCTTGTGCCAACCATTAGCTTTCCAAGTTGGCGCCCACTTAGTCAAAACATTAATCCAAAATTCCGAATCCGTATGAATCTCACAACCTTCATCGCCAGCATATTCTATGGCCGCAATCATGGCTTTACCTTCCATTTTGATATTGGAGGCGTCTTTATCTCGTCCTAATATCACCGGCTTTCCGTTCTCCAACACCGCAAATCCACCCGGCCCAGGGTTTGGCGAAGCGCTTCCATCTGTCCACAAAATCTTCATGGTATAATTATAGCATGAAACAGGTGAAAACATCGTCTATAGACCAGAAGAACCCGCGCATTAAAAAAGCAATTGATTTTGCCACCAAAGCCCATGAAGGACAACACCGTACCAGTGGCGAGCCTTTTATCACTCACCCACTCGCCGTAGCCGAGATCTTGACTGAATGGGGCATGGACGACGACACTATCATTGCCGGCATTCTTCACGACACCGTTGAAGATACTGATATCACTCTAGACCAAATTAAAAATGAATTTGGCGAAAGTGTTGCCTTCCTAGTTGATGGCGTGACGAAACTAAGTAGCGCCCGCCGTGGTATGCGCGATATTGACAGCTATCTACCAAAGACTAAAGATAATTTCTTGCGCCTAATGATTGCTTTAGGCGCTGATATTCGTGTTCTCATTATTAAATTAGCCGATCGCTTGCACAATTTACGCACTCTTTCGGCTCTTCCTCCGGATAAGCAACAAAAAATAGCTAAGGAAACTCTCGAG
>JAFROU010000062.1 GCA_017429465.1 Candidatus Saccharimonadota bacterium | reverse complement strand
GTATTGCAGCATCTTGGCACTAGTTAACATGCCAAATTCGTTTTTGCCTTGATGAATTACCACGTCGATTAAACAAAATAATTCGATGCCACCAGCAAGTTTTGATTTTTCTTTGCGCACGCCTTTAGCCATGGCAGAGATTTTGCCTTCTGGTGTGATTAAGTTAATTACCCGGTCTGTTTCGGCATAGTTGGTGCGTCTTAAGACGAAGGCTTTCGTATGTAAATCTTTACTTAGCGTATTTGCTGACATATTGTTTAACCTCCTCTGGTGTCATGGTATCTTTACTAAGTTGGCCGACGACGCCATAATTTGATAAATCTTGTTTTTTCATATTCAGTGAAGAAATAATTACGATTGGGATTTTGGCTGTGTCCGTGTAGGACGCAAGCTCATTCAAAAAAGTAAAGCCGTCTGGACCTGGTAACAATATATCAAGAAAGATTAAATCCGGCAGATGCTTATCAAGTGAATTCATGGCTTCGATAGCATTATCAAAAATCATGGTTTGATGTGGTTTGGCATAGCGAGCGATACATTCGGCTATCATACGATCATCATCGATAATAAAAATCATCAGAACAAACTCGCTTGGGTTGAGACCGGCAGTTCGACAAAGAAACTGGTACCGTCGCGGTGACGAATCGCTCCCACATTTGCATTCATGTATTTAGAAAACTTAGAAGCAATATAAAGCCCAAGGCCAGAACTGCCTGGGCGCATAGCGATAGAAGTTGGTTTGTTAATCCAGCCACGTTTCATTTCGCGCCAAACATCCATCGGTAGAGCTGGGCCAAAATCACGCACCAAAACTCGCACGCGGTCTTGATGGTCTTTGACTAATAATTCGCTGCGGGTTTCTTCGCCTGAATAGTGCATAGCATTAAGACAAAAATTATAAACCACGCTATATAGCAAATCGCGGTTTGCCGTAACTAGCCGTTCGCGATTTGAATAATGAATGTATAGATTGCGATGATTGAAATTAAATAGGTGTTGCAATTCGCGCGTAACTTCATCACAAACACCACGGATCGAGACTGGTTCCATTTCAAATAAACCGTCTTCGAGGTGAGCGATCTTGGTTAGATCGTTAACTTGGCGAATAGCACGGTCGGAAACATCGATGGTTTGGGCACGAATACGCTCAAGGTCTTTAATGTCGTCATTTTGAAAGTCAAGCGAAAGTATTAATTGTCGCATTAAACTAAGTGGCGCTTTTAATTCGTGCGCCGCCACCAAAATACCATTTACCTCGCTTTCCATGAGATAATTATAGCATATCTTAGGAGCTGAATGTGACGGTTTTTAATAGTTTCTCGTATTCGTTCTTGAAGACTTCGGCATCGGTTTCAAGCACTACGGTTTTGTCGCGAAGTTTAAAGACTGTGGCGTAACCTTTTTGAATATTCCTAGAAATCTCACCATGATAGACGTTAGCTGGAGTGCCATGAATGGCCGTGGAAGACATCGTGAGTTTGCCATTTCTGATGTTGCTGTCATAAGTTTTAATGTATTCATCCATGCTTTTAGCTTTAATGTAAACTCGAAGTGCGAACAGTGAGAGATCGTCAGACACTGGGCTAACCTCTACTGGATGAAGATAGGCTTCATAGTCACCACCTTTAGAAGCGTCTTTGTTGACGTATACGCTCCAGGTCCTTGGATATTCAAAACTGAGGCTACCGTAGTCTTCTGGACCAGTAAAGGTTAAATATGGATATTTTTGTTGCTCAGTCCAGTAAGCATCGCGTTCCTCGGTGATTTCTTTCCTAGCAGCAGCAACTCTAGTGTCAAGTTTTGCGTCAAATTCGGCGGATAAATCATTATATTCGATAAATTTCCACACGAAGAGGCCGACAAAGATTAAAGCAATAATACTAACAAAACTGATAACAAGGATTTGGCCTATGCCGCCAGAACGTTGATGTTCTTCTGGTGGTAATGGTGGAAGAGTATTAGTTGGAACTGGGTTAATCATCCCAGGTGCCGCAGGTCCAGCCGGTTGAATCGGCGTAATCGGTGGCATATTATTCATTTGATTTGGATAATTCTGGTTGTCCATAGTTTGATTATATCACAAAGTGGTTATGCTTTTGTAAAATCTTCACTTAGTACGGTAATTTTGTTCTTGAGGTTTTCGAGATCTGATTCAATCTCTTTAGCGAGTTCAATGGATGCTTGATATTTTTCGGTGGCTTGGTCGAGTGAGAAATCATCACCATAGAACCATTCGACCTCGGCATTTAATTGTTCGATTTTTTGATTAATTGTTTTGTCATCGGTCTTGGACATCTTTAATCTCCGCATTTATTAGTTTTTTATATGTTGTAATTTTTACAACACTACCAGGTGAAATATTACCAGATAGAATAGCGTAGCCTTGGCGTAAAACTTTTTCTGGGTTAAGGGCATTTAATACCTTTGTGGTGCTAGCGACCTGTTCAGCTAGGACCGTAATTTGATTCATGATTTGTCGATGAACATCCTTAATGATGGTTTGGTTAGTTTTCTTTAGTTGATTAATTTTGTCTAGTAACAACTTTCCTGCCCTAATTACACTTTCTTTTGTGCGATTAATTTCGGTCTTTCGATCTTTAGTTAGCATCTGAGCAACGTTTGATGGCGTCGAACCGCGAAGGTCGGCAGCTAAGTCGCAGAGCGATTCATCCACTTCATGACCAATGCCGGTAATAACTGGAATTTTAGAAGCGGCAATGGCGCGCACAAGCTGCTCGTCGTTGAAGGCGGATAAATCATCAGCAGATCCGCCACCACGGATAATGGCGATAATTTGCACTTCACTGCGCTCGTTAAAATATTTGAGTGCACGGATGATTTGGTCTGGAGCATCAAGGCCTTGCACTTGCGTGTGTGCAACTTGGATGTCGAGCCCGCCCCATCGTTCATTAACAATTTTAATAAAGTCTGCATAGCCAGCTGCTTGAGTAGATGAGATGACACCGATTTTTACAAGATCGGCTGGCATTGGGCGTTTTTTAGCTGGATCAAATAGGCCTTCTTCAGTAAGTTTTTTCTTAAGCAATTCTAGTGATTTTTTAATGTTGCCTTCGCCGACTGGCATCACGTTTTGTACAGTAAAAGAAAACTTTCCCCATTTTGTGATTTTTGGTACGCCACGCACGATTACTTTCATGCCGTCTTCAAGTGGCATACGCATTTGGTAGAGCGTCATAAAACAGCCGACGCTAGATTCTTCATCTTTAATATCAAAGAAAACCCATTTGCCTTGATTGATTTTAAAATTGGCGACTTCGCCTTCAATCGTGACTGACGAGTAGGCATAATCCAGAGTTTGGTTTACTGCGCTTAAAAATTCAGTGACGGTGAATTTAATTTCGCTACTGTTCATTAATCTTCATAGCCTCTGCTTGTTCTTTTTTACCAACTCGAGCGATGGCATCTTGATAAAAGCCGTAGCCACTTAAAATGGTGCTGCCAAGTACCACTACGCGCGTCATTACAACCACGATACTTGCAAGACCAAAGTCAACGCCGAGTTGCACCATGATGCCGGCCATACCAAGTTCATAGAGCCCGTACGGAATAATCGCGCCAAGGACCGAACCAATGGCTTCGCCGATCATAATTTGCGGTAGAAGCTCAAAGTGGCCAAGACTGGTAGCAACAATCCAGTAGGTGGCGATTTCGAGAAAGCTGTAAATGATTCCCCAAATAATTGGCCGAATGAGCATCTTTTTATTACGACGGGCAGTCATTAAATCCTCGTGAATGTCGACAAGATATTTATCAACGGTTTCGAGTTTTATTACGTTGCGTTTATGCCCAAAGGTTACGATTCTAACAAAACCATTTATAAAGCCGGCGCCAATTTTAGCAAACCAATGGATGCGTTTGAGGCTGCTGGCGATAATAATTACAGCGGCGATAGCGAGAATGATACCAATGCTAATCAATGCGGTGGCCCAAATAACCCACTTGCCACTATCTGGCACAGTGCCAAATATTAATAGGCAAATAATCGCTACAATGGTTTGGAATTGGTTGGCACAAATAGTAATGACATAACGCAAGGCGTACATAAAACTAGCTTGGCCTGGTGTAGCGCCAAACTTTCTAAGGCGCCAGGCGATGTAACCTAGCCCGCCAAAACCACCAGCCGGTACGGCGTGATTTACAAAGTTGAGTTCTAGCGAAATACGCATTAAAATCCAGTTGGAGATTTTTTTGGCGCCTTTTTTGGCAGCCATGTAAGAGAAAAACATTTGACCACAACAATAATACATAAACAGTTGTTCTGGAATAAGTAGGATCAAGACGAAAATATTTGTTTCGCCTAGATGCGAAATCGCTTCTTTGATGTCGTCAAAGTTTTGCCAAACCACAAACGCTACTAAAAAGAACGTCAGAATAGATAAGATCGTGCGAAACGAAATCTTGATTTTAGGTTTAGACATAGAGTAATTATATCATAAGATGGTATAATATAAGCATGAAGTATTTAGCCGTACTTGGGCGCCAGCCGAAGATTTCTTTAGCTGAGCTTGAGGCCTTATTTGAGAATGTAAAACCGCTTGGTAATGAACTGGCAGTTATTGAGACTACAAAAATACCAGACATTAATCGCCTAGGCGGTAGCTTAAAACTAGCCGAGGAGCTGGATGGACAACCGATTGATTATTTAAGAAATTTGCCAGAAGGTAAGATTACGCTGGGTATATCAGATTATTCAAGCCATGCGACTAAACGCAGTGCTATGAATGAGGCGCTAAAACTCAAGAAGATTTTAAGTCGCCATGGCCGTAGCATGCGTGTGGTGCCGAACCAAACAGCGGTGATTTCTACCGCCACTTCACATCATAACCAACTCGGTGAAAAAACTAATCATGTGGAACTACTTCTAACCAATAAAACTTGGTGGAAACTAATCGGCGTGCAAAATATTACCGCCTATGCGAAACGTGACCAAGCTAGGCCAGCTCGCGATGCTAAAGTTGGTATGTTACCGCCAAAACTGGCGCAGATTCTAATCAACCTTTGTGGAGATTTAAAAACTGGGTCAGTCATACTTGATCCATTTTGTGGTACTGGTGTAGTTTTGCAGGAAGCAATGCTGATGGGCTATCGCCCGTATGGCACTGATATCAGTGACCGCATGGTAGATTATTCGATTAAAAACTTAGGGTGGTTAACAACAGAGACCGCAAAGCATCGTCCCGAGAAAGAATGTTTTACAGTCTTTGTAGGAGACGCCACTAGTTTTAAGTGGGATAAATTCGATGCTGTCGCTTGTGAAGGATACCTTGGTAAGCCAATGTCCTTACCTCCAGCCGAAATCAAACTCAAAGCCGAAAAACAGGAATGCGGCACAATCATTCTTGGTTTTCTGAAAAACCTCGGCAAACAGATTAAATCCAACACACCAGTCGTGATGGCAGCACCGGCTTGGCTCAGGCCAAACGGCGAGTATTCACGCCTGAATCTGCTTGACGAAATAGAGAAGCTGGGGTATAATGTTAGGAAGTTCAAGAATGCGAGCCAAAAAGACCTTCTCTATCATCGAGATGGGCAGGTTGTGGCTCGAGAATTAATAGTATTAAGGAAAGTATAATATGTCACATGTCAAAGCTGGCGGAACCGCCAAAAATGTCCACAACAATGCTGGCCAACGCCTTGGCGTCAAGCGCTTTGGTGGCCAAAAGGTGAAGAACGGTGAAGTTATCGTTCGCCAAACTGGCAGCACTAAAATTGCTGGTCCTGGAACTTATATGTCTCGTAACTATACGATTCATGCTGCTAAGGATGGCGTGGTAGTGTTTGTGAAGACCAAGAAGACTCATTTCTCTGGTCGTTCCCTTCCACGTGTTCGCGTTGAAGTTCGCTAATATATTTTATACTGTCTGTGCTATAATTTAAGCATGGGCAGTATTTTTATTATCGGAAATATCGTAAAAGACGTTTATCTACAACTGGACGAACGTCGCAACAAATTCGAGATGGACGAGGAAAACGTTCCTTGGCTAAATGTTGATTTTTCTGGTAATAGCTACGACTTTTTTAAGCGTACTAGTGTATTTGGCGGTGCCACAGTTACAAAAGAAGTGTTTGAGAAGTTTGGTTTTAGTACCGAAATTATGGGTGCGCCAATTGATCTTGACTGCGAGAAGGTTGATACTGGTGATTGCCCAGTAGAATACCGCTACATTTTAAGTTATGACGATCACGTTGCCTATCTTACTTCTGAAGAGAGAAATCACATTCAATGGCAGGAGCCAATAGATGAACCAGCTTGGATTCTAGTGGATCGTTCGGCCACAGTAGATACTGACCTTGGCCAAAATTTGAAGAATTATTTATCCGAACATCCAAAAGTAAAATTAGCAGTAACTTTGCCAAAGAAATTTACTTCTAAAACTAGCCAGGAACTAGCTGAGATTGCCAATCTAGTTTTTTCAGAAGCACCAGTTGATTATGTTGCAAAAAATAAACTCGTTATCTTTTTAGAAAACCGTATCATTACGCCAAATTCAAGTATGGAATGGGAGACTAAGCGCACAGAATTGATGACTCATTTAACTGTTTATTCAATTGCAGCCGCTACGCTAATGGGTGCTTTGATGCGCAGAAAGACTACTAAGGAAGCTTTGAAGCTTGTCAAAATCAATATTGAGAATTGTTCGCTCAATGATACTTTAACGTTTGAAAGACTGGAAGAATTAGCAAGAGATGTAGATGTTGATGACACAGATATCAGTCTTACGGCCGCAAGTTTAGTAGCTAGTGGAAAGGGCATTTTAGCCGCTGACGAGTCTGGTGGTTCAATTGCCAAGAAGTTTGCCTCCATGAATATTACGGACGACGAACAGCACCGTCGTGATTACCGCAACATTTTCTTTACCACACATGATTTAGAAAAATTTGTAAACGGTGTAATTTTGTTTGATGAAACTGCCAGGCAACGCGCGGATGATGGTACAACTTTTGTCGAATATCTCACGGCCAAAGGTATTATTCCGGGTATCAAAGTTGACCAAGGTTTGGTTAAATTTGACGATTCTGAAGAAAATTACACCAAGGGCTTGGTAGATTTACCGGCAAGACTAGCTGATTATTACAGTATGGGGCTGCGTTTTGCAAAGTGGCGTGCCGCTTTTGAAATAACTGACACTACACCTTCTGATCGAGCGATTGAAGAAAACTGCAATATTTTAGCAGAATATGCGCTTGAATGTCAGCACGCTAAAATCGTTCCAATCGTGGAGCCAGAGGTAGTTTATGACGGTGATTACGATTTGCAAAGGTCAATTGATGTAACTAGTAAAGTACTCGATTCATTATTCAGAAAGCTTAATGATTATCATGTCGACTTAAAAGCCTGCATTTTGAAATGCAATATGGTGCTGGCTGGTAAAAAATTCTCTACGCAATCGACGCCAGAAGAAGTGGGTAAAGCTACGGCCGATGTCTTGCGTGAACACGTGCCAAAAGAATTAGCTGGTGTAGTTTTCTTAAGTGGTGGACAAAGCGTAGAGCAAGCTACCGCTAACCTACAAGCTGTGACTAATAACGGGCCATTCCCATGGCCGGTTACTTTCTCATTTGCAAGAGCCCTGCAAGATCCAGCTCTTAAAGCCTG
>JAFROU010000061.1 GCA_017429465.1 Candidatus Saccharimonadota bacterium | reverse complement strand
TCTTTTTGTCTACGCGACTGCACATCTACTCCGATGTATTCAAAAATCGAACGCGTCATTGCTTCTTCTGGCTGTTCGCCAAACTGAATCTTACCAGTTGGAAGCTCCCACCAAGCTGGCCCCTCTGAACGGCCCTGGCTTCTCTTCATTAACAAAATATCATCCCCTTTACGAATGATACTTACTACTCTAATACGTTGTTTCATTTCCCACCACTTAAGATTCAATAAAGTCCCCAGAGCCCGTTTTCCCCGTAATAAATACAAGGTGGGTAAAATCTTATGTAAAGCATCCACGGATGTTTACCGCGAAATCCCTATAACATGATTATTCAGGAAAATCATGCCGCCCTGAGGACACTTCTATTATAGCATTATTCCGTTGCAACAATCAATAATCTCTATCTAGGAGATTCCTACCAACAGATAGAAAAAATCTAGAATGCCACTAATTCCGCCCACCATCACAGATTGAAACACACTACCAAACACCAAAATCATTATATAAACCACAATCAGTCCAACCGATTCCATCTTTTCCATAAAATCCCTCACTCCATCTGGAGACAAGGCATATAGAATCCTCGAGCCATCAAGTGGCGGAATCGGGATCATATTAAATACGGCAAAACCAAGATTAGCAATCACTAATTCAGTAAAAATTAGCCCCAGCACCCCTTGATCATTCAGCCAACCAGTCCAAAAACCAATCAAAAAGCTGATTAAAGCAATTAAAAAGTTCGTAAGCGGACCCGCAAACGCCACCAATGCCATTCCCCATTCACGCCATTTCAGCTTGCTTGGGTTAATTGGTACTGGTTTTGCTCCGCCAAACACTGGGCCACCAGTTATATATAATAATAGCGGTAACATAATCGACATTACCGGATCTAGATGTTTGACCGGATTAAGCGTTAAGCGACCTTCTTCTTTAGCCGAATCATCACCCAACCATAATGCTACCAGCCCGTGAGCAAGTTCATGCAAAACCATTGAAAACAAAATTACTACTAGAACAACAATAATGCCCACTATGTCTAAATTCATTATCCTAATGCCACCACTTCAAGAGCTGCAGGAAGAGAATCTGCATTCTTTACCTTTAATTTCTTCTCTGAATGAGCGGAAATTTTGAGCTCAGCAACCATTCTGTCTAAATTACCCATCGAAATTACTAGCTTTGGATCTATTTCTCGCACTGCACGCACAGAAGAAGTACAAAGAATATCAGACATACCTAGGTCATCAAGTGCTTCTTCTATTCCGCCAATGATGCCAACGTGCACACCGCCAATCTCGACATCATAAATCGTCTTGCCACTCTCAGTTGGAATGCCGCGAATCGTAGCCTCAGCGATTTCAAATTCTCCTGGTCCAGCAATACGCCCCACAGCTAAGTTCGCATTAATAGCAGACTCTGCTACATTAAAGGTAATAGAGGTAGTCTTTGTATTAATGGTGATTTCGTCTTGATTCTTACTCTCAATATCAAACATTTTTACTCCTTTATTATCTTTTCTGGATCGTAAATATCGCTTACTTCCATTTCTAGAATATCTAAAATAAACCTATCCCTTACGCTCTTGCGGTAAAGATAATCGTCACGACTTAAAATCACATAATTTAATGGTTTTCCCTGTTTCTTTTCAACTACTTCAGCCCAACGCGTTAGTTTCTTAGTGCGGTCATCACCGATAATCATCAAATCAATACCATCCTGACCTGGCAAACGGTTAGTAATCAAAAGTGCGCGTAAATAGTTTCGTACTGGACGTACATATTCGTCCCAACCACTTTTTCGAACGTCCTTGCCTTTTTCTGTATCAATCTTTTTCGAGAAAATCTCAACGAGTGGCTTGCAGTATGGATGTTTCGTATTAGCTGAATAATAAACTTTATTGTCAAAGGTCTCATTTTTAATTACGCCAATGCTTTCAAGATTCAATAGTTCCCTGCGTACAGAGTTAATTTGCTCTTCAATTACCCTAGTAATCTCACGCACATAATAAGATTTGTTCGTATTCTCAAAGAATAAGTTTAATAACTTTGCCCGAGTCTTAGATCCGAACAATTTTTCAATTGGTGTACTACTTTCTTTACTCATCTTGTATACATTTTAGCACGCAAGACTTCATTTTCGCAAGTTCCACCCAAATAATATTATCGTTTCGTTTAAACCATGTCATCTGACGTTTTGCCAGATGCCAATCATCGAACACGCACAGTTTTTTAGCCTCTTCTAAGCTATACTTTCCTTGCAAATAGCCCCACGCAAATTGGTAGATATCACTCTTCATTGCCTGCGAATTCCAACCATACTTTTTGACTAGCATTTTGGTCTCTTCGTATAATTTTTGAGTAAATAAATTATCAACTCTCTTACTGATACGCTCCCTCAATTCATCGGACGTCCATTTTATGCCAAAAACTAAGTATTCTGAACACATTTTTTCACGGTCTAAAGCCCCCCTTTCTTGAACACTTTTTTTATCAAAACGATAGTCGTAGATTAAGGCGTCAATATAAAGGCCCGTCCCGCCAACCACCATCGGCACATGCCCTCGCTCTCGTATTTCTTCAATCTTTTTTAGGGCATATTCTTTCCAGTCTGCTACCGTAAATCTTTCTCCTGGTTCAACTAAATCTAATCCCCAGTGTGGCACTGTCTTCTGCTCTTCTTCAGTCGGCTTAGCTGTGCCAATATCCATATATCTATATATGGCACGAGAATCGGCAGAGATAATCTCTCCGCCGATTTCCTTTGCGATCTCAATCGCCACCCCAGTTTTGCCAGACCCAGTTGGGCCGGCAATCACTATTACTTTATTTAAGCGACTTGAGGTATTCATCTAGTTTACTGAGCTTCACTTTCTCTTCTTTATCACGTAAACGCACCGATACCTCCTTTGCGTCTGCATCCTTCGGACCTACGATAATCACTGCTGGGATCTTCATCTCCGTTGCGCGGCGAATCTTCTTTCCTAATGAATCATCCGAATCATCAAGCGCATAGCGCAAGTCATTATGCCTTAGTGGCGTTTCTAACGTAACACCATCGAGCACCTTCTTTACCTCATCTACGTATTTCTTTACCTGATCATTTACGGTTAAGATACGTACTTGTTCTGGAGCGCACCAGAATGGGAACCAACCACCAGTATGTTCAATAAAGACTGACATAAAGCGCTCAATTGAACCAAGCGTGGCATGATGAATCATCACTGGACGTTCTTTTTCACCCTTTTCGTTCGTAAATTCTAGACCAAAACGCTCTGGCTGAACAAAATCTAGCTGGACCGTTGCCACCTGGTGCTCACGACCAATTGCGTCCTCTGCCATAAAATCAAGTTTTGGACCGTAGAAGGCAGCCTCACCTTCCATTTCGAAGTAATCTAGCTTGTTTTCAATAGCAAGTTCCTTAATCTGCTTCTGTGCTGATTCCCAAAGCTTCTTGTCGCCTAAATAAGAGTCAGAGTCGTCACGATAAGACAAACGTACACGCAATTTATCCATTCCCATTGTAGAATACAGCTCTTTAATGATCTTTACGAGGCTTGCCACCTCTTCCTTAATTTGAGTATTGCGGCAAAACACGTGTGAATCATCCTGAGTGAGCGAACGTACGCGAGAAAGACCACCAAGTTCACCAGTCTTCTCGTCGCGATAATCTGTAGTGCATTCCATGTAGCGAACTGGCATTTCCTTATAGGTACGTGGGCGTGAGGCGAAAATCTGGGCGTGATGTGGACAGTTCATTGGTTTCATCATAAAACGGTCTTTCGAGATTTGTCCCTCTACAGCGAAACCTTCGCCAAACTTAGCATAGTGACCAGAAGTCTTATAAAGATCAATCTTGGTAATATGCGGAGTCCAGACCTTTTCAAAGCCCTTAGCGGCCCTTAGGCTAAGTGAATAATCACCCAAAGTCTCACGTAGCCAAGTTCCTCTTGGAGTAAAGAGTGGCAAACCTGCGCCGACTAAATC
>JAFROU010000060.1 GCA_017429465.1 Candidatus Saccharimonadota bacterium | reverse complement strand
CAGTCGTGGATTATAAAGGAGTGACGCCGAAGTCGCCTTGCTTCCTCTTTTTTAAGGCTAATACGAAAGCTTTGGCCGCGTCACTCTCCGTGATGCAAGGTATCGAATAATCCACGCAGCTGCGACGGATGCCGAACGAAGCTTCGATCGTGCTGACGATCGATCGCAAGATCCAGCAGATCTGTGAAGAAAAAATCAAGGATACCGTCGTGAAAAACAACGCGATCAGCGGTACCATTCTCGTCGAGAATCCAAAGACCGGGGAAATCATTGCGATGGCAATCTATCCGAGCATCAATCTGAATGACTATTGGGAGGCAAATGAGACGTTTACCAAGGTCAATAAATACAACAAAAGACTTTTTTGCTTCTACTAGTTGGTCATATTCCGCATTGGTGAGTTCAATTTGCTCGCTACTGCCATAATATTCTGGGCTTAGTTTAAATTGTTTTGGACTTAAGAATAAGACAGCAAGGGAAACGCTTAAACCAAGTACGGCTATAACGACCGCAGCAATTATCCCCTTTTTAGTACTGGACTTTAGCTTCACCCTCTAACTCCAGTAAGCGAACTAAAATCAATGTCGTGATAAGGGACTTTCCAGAAGGCGTAAGATGTTGAACCGTCTTGTTCTACGTATTTGATTTTAACGTCGTTTTCACCAGTATAGGTCCAATACCCGCCCACCACATAAATCTTTTTAGCGTCCCAACCAAGTGAAGTGAGCAAGGTCTTAGTCATACCAGCATAACCACCACCGCCACACATCAAGAAAATGTATTTATCTTTTGGAAAGAGATCTTCGAGAATTTGCATGGATTCTTCGTAATTAGCAACTGGTTTTCCGTCTACGTTATAGAATAGGGTATTACCAGCGTATGATTCCCCGACGACTTCAGGCAAACCTTCTACATTGATTAAGTATGGATATGGCACGACTTCAAAACCTTTAACAAAACCAGAAAGATAGGAATCACCATTGATTTTCTCATAGTGTGCTGGGTCGATTAGCATGCGCATGTCGCGATAGACACTGTCGCTACGACCGAGATATTTGTCAATTGTGAGCTCATTAATATTTTTATCAATACCAAATTGGCCACGTTCGCCTTCGCTAACTTCTGGAGCAGGTAATTTGGCTAATCCGCTATTTTGACCACCCCACCATTTGCCGGCAAAGAATATACAAATGCAGGCAACAATTGCCGCAGAGACGGCAAATTTTAAGTTATGCATATCAGTTTTTCCCATATTATTAATTATAATACGTTTTCTAAAAATTAGAGGGATATTCCTATAGCTGGCTCACTTGGGCAGTGCTCTAATATTTTCTCAATCGTGTCATACTCAGCTTGAGTGACCCAAAGGTGGTACTTATATTTTACGGAAACTTGTCTAGCAACATACTGACAACGAAAACTTTTGTTGCTTGGCAGCCAAGTGGCAGCATCACTGTCTGATTTATTCTGGTTAGCTGTACTATCAACTGCTAATAGATTTAATGGGTCGGTGGCAAGCTCGTAGCGTTCGGCGGCGGTGAGGTTTTGTGCACCTTTTTGCCAAGCGTCAGAAAGTGCCACTACGTGATCAATCTGAATATTATTGTTTATATCTGCTCTAGTTGGATAGGTTTTGTGCTCACCGGTATAAGGCTCGTCATATTCTCCGGAAGTAATATTACAATTGTCTTTGTTCAAAGTGAAATGTTCGCCAAATTCGCGTTTGATGATGTGTTGTCTTAAACTACAGCCATTTATCAGTGGCCATTCTGTATAGAATTTTTCACGAGCGTAACCAGTTTTTGGCGCACGGCCTTTAATTTCAAGTTTGTGCAGAATCTCGGCAGCAAGCGGAGCGTTTGGGTCATATTCAGTAATGGCTATTGCGTTATAGTCTGTGGCATTCGTTGCTGGATTAGTAAAAATCGTATCGTAGCTATTTGGGTTTAGCATCAGCCAAGCGGAAACAATCATTACAGCTAGAAAAGCTGTAATTACCCTTCTAAACTGATACTTCGAAGACATGTTTTGATTGTAGCATAACTACCAAAGACTAACCGAGCATAACTAGAATAGCAAAACGCTCAGTGGTATCTCCTGTTGAATTAGATGGGTAGTCTGGGTTTGTAACGGTGTCAATTCTACTTTCTTCTAGATTATCCAGATTAACGCCGCTTGAGACTAGTTGATTTTTAGCCGCTTCAATCATAGCTTGATTATTAAGGCCGTGGATTTGGTAATTCCTGGCACAAGGGGAAAAATAAACTGCAAGCTCGCTCGCTTTACATCCATGCTCTTCACAAAGATATTTAACAAATTTTTCAACGCCGTGTTGCTCAAGATTATGACGTCCGGCATGAAGTAGTCCGAGAGTTTTGGTGGCTGGATGATAGAAAACAGCACCGATGCAATCTGCTAGCGGAAGTAATAGCCCGACTTTTTCTAATCTCGTCACTAGGCCATCGGAAACTGTAATTTTTGATTCTGGCTGAGTATGTAGAAACTCGGATAGATTATTACTGGTGACTTCTTTATAGTCGGTAAAAACCTGGCGATTTTCATAAATGGTGCGTAGCCTTGCAATTGATTCAGCTCCTAGGGCATCCGCTAAGATAGATTGATTAGCAATGATAGCTGGCTCATCGTCGCCATAGACTCGCATATTGCCATCGCTTCGGTCACTGATAGCAATTTGTACCTTTTCGCAAAAACTTAGCTTTTTCATTCCCTTTCATTCTAACACATGGTTGATTTTTGTATGATTTTGTGATATAATAGTCAGATAGTAGAAAGGAAGGTAATATGGAAAAAAGTTGTGGCTGTATCATCATAAAAAACAATACTGTCCTCCTAGAAAAACAAAAACATGAAGACGAACGATTGTGGAGCTTTCCTAAGGGTCATCAAGAAACCGATGAAACCGATATTGAAACCGCCATACGCGAGACAAAAGAAGAAGTCGGATTGGACGTAATTATCACTGACAAAAATCCAATCACTATTAGCTATATGGTTAAAAATGGCACGGTTAAAAAAACCGTTTTACTTTTCTTAGCAAAGCTCAATCCAAGCCACGAGGAAAAGATAGTCTTGCAAGAAGCAGAAGTCGAAGACGCTAGGTGGGTATCTTTTGACGAAGCGGCAGAACTTTTAACTTTTGAACTATCAAAAAACGCTTGGGCTGAAGCGCGCAAGCGTTTAAATCAATAATTTAGTTGTCTTCCTCTTCGACACTATTAATTCTGATACTTTCAAATTGGGCTCTAGTGTAGGTTTTTATTGCCACGTCTTGCGTGACGCTACTGCTAACTGGAATGGCTATGAAGTATCCTTTTGATTCAGTTGAGGTTCCCTCTTTTTCTTCGTGGATAAAGAGAGTGATCGTGTCTTTTTCGGCAATTGCATTAGCAAGTCTAGCTTTAACTACCGGCGTCTTTTGGTAAGCGCGAGCAACAACTGCATAATTTTGACTTTCGTCAGTATATTTTTGAGTAAGATTCCACGTCTTACAGAAGGCACTATAATCTTCGTAGTTAAATACTTTGGTCGTATTATACTGCGCAACTTTACCAATAGTGTTGCCATTATCTGACACAGTAATTGTTTGATAATCAAATTCTTCTTTGTAATCTTCGTTAATTATGTAGTAGATTTTTTTGCCAAGGCGTGCGGTAGTAATATTTGGAATGGTGTTTTCTTCTATAGCAGTTGGCGCATTGTCGGATGAGGTAAAATCAAAAAATTTATTGGCACTAAACAGAAATCCTATGGCGCCTAGAAGTATTATTAAAGCAACGGCTGCAGGAATAATGAACTTTAAACTTCTAAAAGGACGCGCGGTATCTTCACCGTAAATAGGAGTTGGCTTTTCGACTTTAAGCAGCTCTTCGTCAATTTTTGGAGTTGATTCTTTTTCGCCCACTAGTTTTCCCCTGGATGATGGTTAAACGGACTAACTACTTTGTCGTTACCAAAGTGCATAGCCTCATGAATTTTATTATGATCATGAACCGACTCGTGCTCATTGACCGAAAGACCGTGGTGCATTGCTTCATGCATACTGTTATGATCAATCGTACCAAGTCTGTCATCATCATCGTCACCAAATATACCCATAACTCCTCCGTTTTATTATAATTTTATTATAACACGCGTCATGCCGACAAACTAAAATCAAAATCTGGCACGATACTGATTTCATATTCTGGATACTTTTCAGAAACCTCTTGATAGATTTTTTCGTAAAGTTCGGTACGATCTTCTACATCAAAATCTAAGACAATGTCAAAACGGATTGTTTTATTTTCTTCGTTTAAATAGAAACCGTGGAATTGTAATACCTCTTTGTAATGTTTTAGAATTTCACTGATTTCTTCTTTAATCTTGATGGCTTTTTTATTCTTGGTGTTAATTGGATAAATGCCAATGGCTGTAAGTAAAACGTTCTTTTCAAGATAGACTTTACTAGCAATTTGTCTGGAAAGTTCATCGATTACGTCGGCAGTCATCGTGTCAAGAACTTCGATGTGAATAGAACCAGTATATGAATTTGGTCCGTAATTATTTAGCACAAGATCGTATACTCCATGTACATTATCAAAACTTTTGACAATTCTATTAACGTCGTGCGCAAGTTCCATATCGGCTCTTTCTCCGAGTACAGAAGAAATGGCTTCTTTTAACATTTTGAAACCAGATTTGATAATGACTAGGGAGATGATGATACTTAGATACGCCTCTAGTGAAAGATGCGTAGTTAGAAAAATGATGGCTGCAAGTAACGTGGAAGCAGAGATTACAGAATCAAGCATCGCATCATTTCCAGAATTAACAAGCGACATGGACTTAAGTTTTTTGCCAGCATTCTTTACGAAACTACCCAAAATGATTTTTACAACTACAGCGACACCAACCACGATGAGCGTAGTGGCTGTGTAGTCTGGAGTAACTGGCTCAATGATTTTTTTGATGGATTCGGTCAAGGCAGCAATACCTGCATAGAGCACAATAATGGCAATTATCATGGCGCTAAGATGTTCAATGCGACCGTGGCCAAACGGATGTTTTTTATCTGGTGCTTTTGTGGCTAGTTTAGCTCCAACGATAGTAACAATGCTCGAAGCTGCATCAGAAAAGTTATTTACGGCATCAAGAACGATAGCAATGGAACCGCTTATTACACCCACAATAGCTTTAAATCCAGCTAAAAAGACGTTCGCAATAATGCCAATTAAGCTAACTCTAACAATCTGCTTATTTCTAGCTATTTGTTTTTTATTAACAATAATCCCATTATATTTTTTTGCTATGTCACTCATACTTTTTAACGGTCTTGTTTAGCGCCGCACTCGCTGCAGAATTTTGCCGTCTTACTAATTGCTTGCCCACATTCGGTACAATATTTAATTGGTTGGTCTTTTAACCCCTCTTTTATGCCGCTAGCCGCAGCTTGATAGTGAATTTTAGTGCCTGAAGCGCTAAGTTCGGCCGATTTTTTATTGACACGCTCGATTTGTTCGCCTCTTTCGTTATAGATTTCTTCTTGCGCATCAAGCATCTTGCCTTGCATCTTCTTCAATCTTTCTATGTTCGAGTCCATCATTTCATCAATTAAAGACATACAATCCTTTCGTATAATAATAATTATTATTATACGCTTATTATTCTGATTTGATGAGGCTAAATTTTTTCTTCACCAGACAGCGCTCACGCAGAGGCTTTCTTTTTATGCTATAATACAACTATTCTACAAGGAGTAAATAATGAACAATAAGAAAAACGAGCCAAATATCATAAGAGTAATCGTAAATTGTTTTTTTATCCTAGCTACACTATGTTTTGCAGTGCTGGGGATTGAAAACCTAAAACCGCTTCTTACAACCGGTGACCCTACCACCAACAATTGTCAATACAATGAAACAAGCTGTGATTATATTATGCTACAATCTGGTTTTCACCAAGAATTATCCGTCTCAACCGCCAGTACTATTGCAGTGGTATCTTTCGCCACCGTCGTGATGAATATCGGTATTTTAGCCGTATATAATAGACGTTAATTCCAAAAAATGTTATAATATATAAGACAATACAGGTTGGTTATGAATTTAAAGATTGGAATCGTTGGTTTACCAAATGTCGGTAAATCAACTTTATTTAATGCTTTAACAAATGCGGGTGCACTCGCCGCGAATTATCCTTTTGCTACGATTGAACCAAACGTGGGAATTGTACCTGTACCAGACGAACGCTTAAATGTACTAGCTAAGATGTATGAGACTGAAAAGATTGTTCCGGCTACGGTTGAGTTCGTGGATATTGCTGGACTCGTGGCAGGCGCAAGTAAAGGTGAAGGGCTTGGCAACAAGTTTTTAGCACACATTCGTGAATGCCAAATAATATGTCATGTAGTGCGCGTGTTTGAAGATAGTAATGTTACGCACGTAGCTAACGCAAACGAGGCTGCAAAAATTGATCCAAAAAACGATATTGAAATCATTAAAACTGAACTAGAATTAGCAGATTTGGAAACTCGTGAAAAAGTTGCGGCCAAACGCAAAAAAGATCCAGCTGATGAATTAATTCCATATTTGACTGAAAAACCAGTAATCTACATGTTCAACGTGGATGAAAAACAATTAGTAGATGAAGCAAAGAAAACAGAACTTAAGAAGCTAGTTGAGCCAGCGCAAGCTGTTTTTGTGAATGCCAAACTTGAAGAAGAAATGTCTGGTATGACTCACGACGAAAAGATGGAATTTCTGACAAGTTATGGAGTAAAAGAAGACGCCATGGGTGAGCTAGTTAAAGCGGCATACAAGACTTTGGGCTTACAGTCATTCTTAACAGCTGGTAAAAAAGAAGTCCGTGCTTGGACTATTAAGCAAGGCGCAACTGCTCCAGAAGCAGCTGGAACTATTCATACCGATTTCGAACGTGGTTTTATTGCAGCACAAATATGTAATTATGACGACCTTGTTAAACTTGGTTCAGAAAAAGCTGTGAAAGAAGCTGGACTGATGCGTACGGAGGGTAAAACCTACGTCATGCAAGACGGCGATGTAGTAGAATTTAAATTCAACGTTTCAAAATAATTAAGCCCCGTTTTTTACATGATATTTGTAATTACTGGATGGCTGACCAATACTGTATTTTATAGTTGTCGCCAGAAACTGCCGCAGCGGCAAGCGTAGGTTGATAATTATTATATTCGGGATGAAATCTCAGAAAAGAATTAGCAGCAAAAGTCATTTGCTTTAGTTTTTCGGATGTAATTGCCTCAAGTGGCGTACCATGAGTAGATGTTTTACGATATTTTACTTCTGTAAAGAATAATTTGTTTTTATAAGTTGATATGATATCAATCTCATAGTATTTGGTCTTATTATTTCTAGCAATTATTCGATGGCCGCGTGATACTAGGTAGTCGGCAACAACTTTTTCGGCGTGATTACCAATAGACTTTGTATCCATTCGATTATTGGAGCCGTTTTTTGTTGTATTACTTAGGCTTGCTATTGGCTTAAATGACATGCGGTGCTCGGTACAAACACCAAATGTTTCGATTGCTTTTTTATGAAAGGCGGTGCCGTAGCCAACGTGTTTGTCAAAACCATATTCCGGATATCTTTTTGCGAGTTCATACATATAATGGTCTCTCGCAACTTTAGCAATAATTGAAGCAGCCGAAACTTCTTTAATTAAATAATCGGCTTTTTTTAGAACTGTGACATTTTTTGCGAGCATAGTATCTTGCAAAAAATTCACGGTGCCGTCGATAATTATTTCGTTAAATGGCGTAGTAGTTTGTTGGATAATATGTACTGCTCGACGTGTGGCAAGTTTGAGTGCCGCAGATAGGCCAACCTCGTCAATTTCTTTACTTGATACCCAACCTAAACCAGTAGCGGGTGCTTCTTCTAAAATGATTTCGGAGAGTGATTCGCGTTTTTTGGCGGTCAGTTTTTTTGAATCGGTGAGTTCATCTATCCAGCCCGGACGGTTACCTGGCAAAATTACAGCGCCGACTACGAGCGGACCAGCCCATGGTCCACGACCAACTTCATCAATCCCAAGAATTGTCATATTCAAATAGTATCATAATCTACTACCGGAATAAAACCACAAAAAATCGCCCCGAAGGGCGACTTTTTAAAACAAGATTATTCAGCTTTTTGTTCTTCGGCTGGAGCTTCTTCTTTAGCTTCTTCAGCTGGAGCTTCGGCTGGTTCTTCAGCGACGGTGACATCGTTAACAGAAGCACGGTCAAAATCTTTAGCAGAAAGACGTGCGGATTTACCAGAACGATTACGAAGATAGCCAAGATTGTTGCGGCGAACTTTGGAGCGACGAACAATTTCGACTTTTTCGACTAATGGGCTGTGTAGAAGGAATGATTTTTCAACACCAACACCAGAAGCGATTTTGCGAACTACGATGCGAGCAGTGTGGGATTCTTTACGATCAACACGGATAACAACGCCTTCAAAACCTGGGAGCGGAACTTATCACCTTCCTTAATCTTTTGGGTGACTTTTACGGTATCACCGGAGCGGACGTCGACAATAGCTTTTTTCTTTTGGGCGTCACCGATTTGCTTCAAAATTGAAAAACTCATATTTATACCTTATTATTTATTGCGATTAACAATTATCATATCATACTTTGACTTTTTTGGGAAGAGCCATTTTACCCTTTAAGGGCTTGGCGGACGCGTTCTTCAACTGGGAGAGATTTATCGATCTTTTCAAGGGCAGTAGTGGCTTCTTTCAGTGGGAAGCCTAGGGCAATGAGAGCATCTAGCGCTTCATCGTTTTCTGAAATAGCTGGAGCGACGACGGTCGCACCATAATGAGACGGAATACCAACTTTGTCTCTTAAGTCTACAATTACGCGTTCAGCAGATTTTTTACCTACACCTTGAGCTTTAGAGACAAAGGCCACGTCGGCATTAGCAATGGCGTTGCGCACAGCTTCTGGTGCAGCAAGCGAAAGAATGGCGATGCCAGCTTTTGGGCCAACGCCATTAACGGAGATTAATAATTCAAATAGTTTTTTGGCGGCTAGGCTCGAGAATCCATAGAGTTCTTCGGCATTTTCACGCACAACGTGATGGGTATAGAATTTGGTTTCATCACCGAGATTGGTGGCTTCAAAATCTGGGCTAGTGACAGTTAGTTCATAACCAACGCCATTAACATCGATGATGAGAGAATTAGCAAATTTTTCAACAACTATACCTTTAATGTGTGCAATCATGGTTAGATTATAGCATATAAAAATAGCCCCAGAATCTGGGGCTATTAGAATTCTAGATTAGTCTTCCTTCTTACCAAATATTACGGCAACGACGATTAGAACCAAGAAGGCACAGGCAGCAATAATGGCACCAGTGGTCCATTCGCTAGTTTCTTCTTTGGCTTCGGCTTCACCGGTTGTAGTTGTATCATCTTCAGCATCTATTTCGATAACGGTAATACCAGAATCATCAGTAGGTTCGTCAGTCAATGACTCAGTTAGCTCTGCTGGAACGCAATTAGTAACAACTTCACCATCGCCTTCGCAGTTAGTGGTGACGGTCACTGTATCTCCGGTAGTAAGTAATGTTTCTTCTTCAGCAAAAACTGCTGGACTTACCGCTAGAGCAAGTGCTAGCGTTGCTAAAATAGTGGTGATTTTCTTCATATTAAAAACTCCTTATGGTTTAAGAATAACACAAACGTTTTAGACAAGCAAGTTTTAGCGAATCATTAAAGAATGAGTAATAGCAGCAGCCAAGGCATCAGCAGCATCATCTGGTTTTGGCACCTGCTCAAGGTTTAGGTGCAGCTTAACCGTCTCTTGCATCTGATGTTTATCGGCACTACCGTACCCGGTCATGGTCTTTTTGATTTCATTTGGAGTATACTCAAAGATTGGTAAATGATTTTGCTTAGCCACTAAAATACAAATTCCGCGCGCTTCAGCCACCGAGATGCCGGTAGTAATGTTTTTGGAAAAGAATAATTTTTCGATACTAACAACATCCGGTTTGTTTTGTTTGATTATTTCATGAAGAGAGTTATAGATATCTTCAAGACGATCTGGTAAAGGGGTGCGTGGCGGCGTGGAAATGACGCCAAAATCGATAGCTTTAGCACTGGTTCTAACATTTCCTTTGGTTTCAATTACACCAAATCCACAAATGCCAGTGCCTGGATCAATGCCTAATATACGCATTATTTGACGTACTTAATTAAAGTATCGCGCAGGTCTTTAACGGGAATCACAAAAGAGTCTTTGATAGTGGCTGGAGCAATGGCGTGTTTAAAACCAAGTTTCTTGGCCTCAGCAATACGTTGGTCTGGGCGAAAGGCAGAACGAATTTCGCCGCCAAGGCCAACTTCACCAAAAACTACGTATTCTTCTGACAATTTGCGGCCGGCTACGGCTGAAGCGATGGCAAGGCACACGGCTAAATCGGCAGCAGAATCTTGTAATTTCATGCCACCAACCACGTTGATGAAAATATCTTTATCGCTAAGTTTTAGTTTGGTACGACGTTCAATCACAGCAATTAATAGATTTAGACGGTTTAAATCAAAGCCAGAGGCAGTACGCTTTGGATAGCCGAAATTGGACGGTGATGCAAGTGCCTGGATTTCGACTAGGATTGGGCGAGTGCCTTCAAGCGTGGCGAGAATAATAGAACCGTCAGTATTCTGGCGTTCTGCAAGTAGTGCGGCAGATGGATTTTTGACTTCTTTCAAACCTTTTTCGTTCATTTCAAAAATAGCAACTTCTGAAGTGGAACCAAAACGGTTTTTAACAGCACGTACGGTTTTAAATCCACCATAACGATCACCCTCAAAATTTAGCACTACATCTACTAAATGTTCTAGAACTTTTGGACCTGCTAGAGTGCCTTCTTTAGTGACGTGTCCCACAATTACGACAGCAGTATCGGTTGATTTAGCTGCGCGAATAATAAGATTGCCACAATTAGTGACCTGCGAGACAGTGCCTGGTGCGGACGATATTTCATCTAGGGCCAGTGTCTGAATAGAATCAACAATCACCAAATCAAATTCGCCTGATTCAATTGTTTTGGCGATGTCATTGCCAGATGTGCTGCTGGCAAAACAAAGCTTTTCGGCATTCGCGCCAAGACGTTTGGCACGTAGTTTTACTTGACCGGCCGATTCCTCACCAGATATATATAATACGTTGTGGGTTTTAGCGACTTCGGCACAAATTTGCATGAGAAGAGTTGATTTACCGATGCCTGGTTGGCCGGCAAGTAATGAAACTGAACCAAGCAAAATGCCGCCACCAAGCACAGTATTTAAATCTTTAAACTCAGTGACTAGACGTTCTTTAATATCCGATGGCGAGATAGAATTAATGCTCACATAACTCAGTTTTTTGCCAGAAACTTGACCGCGAGCAATAGCAGTCTTTTTGGCGGAATCTTCTACGACTTGTTCAACTAAAGTATTCCATTCGTGGCAATTGGTGCATTGTCCCATCCATTTAGCAAAGGCGGCACCGCATTGTTGGCAAACGAATTGTGTGTGAGGTTTAGCCATAGTTAAATTATAGAGCAATTAGCTTGAAAATGACAACCGCTAGCTATTTGATGATTTTATCAAAGATGCCGTATTCAAGGGCTTCTTCAGCTGACATCCAGTTATCGCGATCCATATCTTTTTCAACTTGTTCGAGTTTTTTGCCTGTATTTTTAGCAAAGATTTCAGCGAGACGTTTTTTAAGAAAAACACCTTCACGTAGCATGATTTCCTGGTCGGTGATTTTACCTTCGGTGCCGGAGGATGGCTGATGAATCATAATGCGAGCATTCGGCAAGCAATAGCGTTTACCCTTAGCGCCACAACTCAGTAGCATGGCGCCCATTGAAGCTTGCAAACCAATACCGATTGTTTCAACATCCGGCTCGATATAATTCATGGTATCAATAATAGCAAGACCATCATAAACAGTACCACCAGGAGAGTTGATGTAGAGTTTGATTGGTTTCTTAGGATCTTCGTGGGCTAAATAAAGAAGTTGCGCTACAACAAGGTTGGCCGTATGCGCGTTTACATCTTCACCCAAAAAGATGATACGGTCGTTTAGTAAACGTGAATAAATATCATACGCACGTTCACCGCGATTTGTTTCTTCGATGATAGTTGGTACTAAATAATCTTTCATGTTTTCCTTTCTTAGATATTAGGTACTGCTTTATTAGAATTAATAGCGTTCTGTAAATTGTTAGAATGAAGTAGATTTTCGTTGTATTCTTCGACATGCTGGTTGTACAACATTACGTTAGCATCAATAGTATTGTATAAAGTTTCGAGTTGATTCTGTTCCGTAATTAGCGCACTACGTTGGCTATTAAAAGCTGATTTTGTAAAACAACCTGGCGTATTGGCGCAATTGTTGAATTTTTCAATCCTCGTATTAAGTTCGGCAATTCTAGTTTCGTAAGTTTTTGTATCAGCGGTTATTTGGTCGTAGATACGCGTTAATTCAGCTTCAAGCGAATCAAGTTCGGCTTTAAGTTTTTTAAACGGCGCAGAATAATTATCATAGTATTTTACAATATTATCTTGGTCGTTAAAGAATCTAGCATAATGTTCTTCTAGTTCGGTTGGAAGATTGGCAATTTGCGTACCAATGCGTGCATGTAATTCGTCAAGACGATCACTTTCTGTGTATGATTCAATGGTTTCTGATAATTCTGCTTTATGTTCATTATAGACATGATTTAATAACGGCTCGATTTGTTCCCTTTCCGAACTAGGCATGCGGTCCCAAACCGCGTGCAAGAATTCATGAGCTGAAGTAGATTCAACAATACCATCGAGTTCGTCTTCATCAACTTCGAAAACATAGATTTTGTCATCCGTGTAGCAACCAAGAATTGAGACATCTTGATCATCATTACGACAATGCATACTGAATACATCACGATTTTCTAGAACTGGATATGAAGCGTTAAAGATAATTCCCGCCTGACTAGTAAGTTCAAGTTTATCACGCACAACGGACATTTCTGGTGAAGGTTTGTAGAATAAACTATTAGTAAAATCTTTAAATACGGTTCGAGATAGCACTATAGCAACAACAATGATGACTGCCAAAATCATTTTTCCATATTTTCTAAAGAAATTACTCACCCTTTACCTCCAATTTGAGATGCTGTTTTTCGAGGCTGATTGTCGCAATATGACCAGCGGTTAACTTGCCGTCGATAATCGCTTCGGAAATGACTGATTCTAATTCATCTTCAATGGCACGGCGAAGCGGACGCGCACCATTTTTTGGATCGAATCCTTTTTTAATTATATATTCTTTTACGCCTGGTTTTAGTTTTAAGCCAAGGTTTTTTGCACCAAGACGTTTCTCAAGGTCGTTAATAAGATTGTCAAAAATCTTTTCTACATTTTCTTTGGTGAGAGCGTGAAATACTAAAACGTTGTCTAGACGATTAATTAATTCTGGTCGCATTGTTTTCTTGAGGGCTTTTTCGGCGGCAGCTTTGCTCTCTTCGTATTCGGCCGCTAAATCTTTCTTACTTTTATTGTGCGTTGTAAAACCAAATTCGTTATCAACGTACATTTCGTTAGAACCTAAGTTGGAAGTAAGAATCACGATTGTGTTATTGAATTTAATTTTATTACCTTGTCCGTCGGTCAACATGCCGTCTTCAAGAATTTGAAGTAAAATATTAAATACTTCTGGATGAGCTTTTTCTATTTCATCAAATAACACAACAGAATATGGATGACGACGCACGGCTTCAGTCAATTTACCACCATCATCATAACCAACGTAACCAGCTGGAGCACCAACTAGACGTGAGACGTTGTGCTTTTCGCCAAATTCGGACATATCAATCTTAATTAGCGAACTATCGCCGCCAAATACTTCGCGCGCAATCACGCGAGCGAGTTCGGTTTTGCCAACGCCAGTTGGACCCATGAATAGGAAGCTGCCAATCGGACGGTTTGGATTACTGATACCACTACGACCACGACGAATGGCTTTAGCGACTTGATTGATTGCTTCGTCTTGGCCAATGATGGATTTTTTCAAATGCGTTTCAAGATTGGATAATAGTTTTAGTTCGGAACCGTGAACCTTAGAAACTGGAATACCAGTTTTAAGCGAGATGGCGGCCGCAAGATTTTCTTCTTTTAAGACTGGCGTCTCATCTTCTTTCACGCCAGATTTTTTGAGCTTTTTTAGTTCTTCTTGAATTTGAGCTAAACGAGTTTTATAAAGGGCGGCTTTTTCATATTCTTCAGCTTCGGCAGATTGTTCGACTTTTTCTTGCAAAGTCGATTCTTCAATTTTTAGCTTCTTATATTTGCTGCCACCTTTTTTATCCGCGGCAACCTTGGCAATGGCAGCAGCTTCATCAATTACGTCAATAACTTTGTCTGGCATAAAGCGATCATTAATATAACGTGAAGACATATTAATGGCGGTCTCCAAAATATTATCTGGAATAATCACGCCGTGGTGTTTTTCATAATGGGATTTAATACCTTTTAAAATGCGGAGCGTAATTGTGGAGGATGGTTCTTCTACCATCACTGTTTGAAAGCGGCGTGAAAGAGCTTTGTCTTTTTCGATGGTGCGGCGATATTCATCGATGGTGGTAGCACCAATTAAATTAATGTTGCCACGTGCAAGGGCTGGCTTTAGAATATTGGCAGCATCCATGGTGCCATCACTAGAAGAACCAGCGCCACAAAGTAAATGGATTTCATCAATAAATAATAGGATCGAATCATCACTTGTAGCTTCATCAATAATTCCTTTAATGCGCTCCTCAAATTCACCACGGAATTTGGTGCCGGCTACCATCGACGAAAGATCTACTTGGTAAATGTGTTTGCCAATTAACGAACCTGGCACATCATTTTTTATAATACGTTCAGCCAGACCTTCAACAATGGCCGTTTTGCCAACACCAGCTTCACCAATTAAAACTGGGTTTGATTTGGTGCGACGACTAAGTACGGTAACGACACGTTCAATTTCTTTTTCACGTCCAATTACAGCATCAAGTTTGTCTTGGCGAGCAAGTTCAGTTAAATCTTGGCCATAACGAGAAAGATACTTATATTGGTTTTTACGAACATATTTTTCTCTTTCTTGTTTACGGCGCACTGATTCGGCTTGCTTTTCTGCTAAATCTTCGATGGTTTTTGAAATGGAATTTAGATCGACTTTTTCGTCCGTCAGCATTAGAGCAGCACGAGAGTTCGGTTGATTAATTAAAGCATATAAGAGATGCTCTGTGCCAATAATGTCGATGCCTTGTTCTAACACAAAGTTAGCGGCCATGCGAAGGGTTAATACGCAGGCTTCGGAAAGTGACATCATCGCCATTTGTGCACCTGGAACGTCCACAGCAACTTTGTTGAGTTTCTTTTCCATGGTACTTAATTCAATGCCTTCATCACGAAGAATCTTGGAGGCAGTAGAAACATCCTGAGCTAAGAGTCCAAGCAGCATGTGCTCGGTACCCATGTAACCGTTATTGTAACGCTTACTAAAGAGGTCTGCTTTTTGGAGCGCAAAACGCGCATTTTCAGACAAGTGATTCATTATTTCTGTAAATTCGTCTTGCATATCCCTATTGTAGTAAATTAGCACTCACATGTCAAGAGTGCTAATTTTAGATTTTTAGTCTCTATTAAGCTAGGGCTTCGATGCCTGGAAGTGACTTGCCAGAAAGGAATTCGAGTGCTGCTCCACCACCGGTAGAGATTAATGAATAATTAAATCCCTTATGCTCGTGCATAAGTTCTTCAACAAAGCCGGTAGTATCACCGCCACAGATAATCGATTCAATATTTGGCTCTTCGCCTAGTAGTTCGGCTAAGACTGTGGAGGCAGTGGCATAGGCTGGATCTTCGACTTTGCCTAGAGCACCATTCCAGATAACGGTTTTAGCGTCACGAGCTAGCTCAGCAATTTTGACAGTTGCGAGTGGGCCAACATCAAGTTTGTTGCCCTCTATATCTTCATCAAAATCTTCAGCTACATAGATTTTGTCACTTTTTGCCTGATAACCGTCAGCAGCAATTTTACCACCTACAACAATATGATCAGCGATTGGCAAGAATTTATCAATCAGTGGTTGTTTATCTTCAACTTTGGCACCACCAATTACTACTAGTAGCGGCTTGGCTGGGTTCTTTAGAACTTTACTAAGAGTTGATACTTCCTTTTCTAGTAGTAGACCGGCCACAGATGGAATTAAGTTGGTAATAGCAGAAGTTGAAGCGTGGGCGCGGTGCACAACCGCAAAGCCGTCTTGAACAAATAAGTCAGCATGAGTAGAGTCAACTATTTCTTGAGCAAATTCTTCAGAGTTTTCTTCTTCGCCTGGATAGAAGCGAAGGTTTTCGAGTACTAGAATTTCACCGTTTTTCATTTTTTCAACGGCGGCCTCAACATCTGGTCCAGAAATATCGTCAATAAAACTTACTTTCGCATCCTTTAATAAGGTTTGGAGGTGTTTGGCAACTGGTTCAAGTGAAAACTCTTTATTGCGTTTCCCTTCTGGACGGCCGAGATGCGAGATTAAAATAATCTTTTTTGCGCCGTGCTCACGAAGATAGTTAATGGTTGGAAGTGCGGCACGAATGCGCAAGTCACTAGTGATTTTCTGCCCTTCCATTGGCACATTAAAATCTGCGCGCATTAAAATAGTTTGCCCTTTGATATGTTCGTCAAGAATTGTTCTCATATTGATTAATTATAATTAAATTTTACGGATTTGAATAGTATCTGTTCCGGCGATTTTACCTTTTTCACCAGATACAATCACAACAGTTAGATCTTCTTGGCCTTCTTTAGTGTGTAGATAGCCAGATTCTTTTAGCTCACGCGCAAGGTCAGCACCATATTCTTCGGAATATGGTCTATTAAAGGCAGAGTTGGCATACATCAAGGCTAATTGATTAGTTGTGCGATCATTGCTAGAAATAGAAACGATTGGCACGTTTGGACGCTGGGCAGCAATGGCGGAAGCGGTAGCACCAGATGCAGTTTGACAGATGATGACATCGGCTTCGATTTGCTCTGCTAGACGAGCGGCAGCACGAGAAATAGCATCATAATTATGGTTGGTGCTAGTTGGGTCGTGGCGGAGTGGCGTAATCTCGGCGTGGTTTTGAGTGTAAAGAATGACTTTCTTCATTTCTTTGACAGTTTCCAGTGGATACTTACCGTTGGCGGTCTCATCGGACAACATGACAGCATCAGCACCTTGCAAAACAGCGTTTGCAACATCGCTGACTTCGGCGCGAGTCGGCTCTGGGTTTTCGACCATTGAGCTCATCATTTGAGTAGCAACAATGCAAAGCTTGGAGTATTCACGACAAAGATTAATAAGTTTGCGTTGGACGATTGGTACAACTTCAGCGCCAGCTTCAACGGCCATATCACCACGAGCAACCATAATACCATCAGAAGCTT
>JAFROU010000059.1 GCA_017429465.1 Candidatus Saccharimonadota bacterium | reverse complement strand
TTTTTGGCTGCTTTTGCAGCTGGCTTTGCGGCTGGCTTTTCACTAGCTTTAACTTTGGTAGTCTCCCATTCTTTTCTTGGGACCTGGGCTCTCAAGCCTTCAATGACCGCGTAGGCAATGTTGACCTTGTTAGTGGAACCAAGAGATTTAGAAATGAGGTTCTTGACACCAGTAAGACCAATAATCGAGCGGACTACGCCACCAGCGATAATACCAGTACCAGGGGCGGCAGGTTTCATGAGAACGTCTGCGCCGGTAACTTTGGATTCGACTTCGTGACAAATAGTTTCACCATCCATGGCAAAGGTAATAAGATTTTTCTTTGCCTTGGAGCTAGCTTTTTGTACAGCGGAAGTAACATCGTTACCCTTGGCTACGCCGATACCGACCTTGTTTTTGTGATTTCCAATAACGACAAGGGCTTTGAAGCGCATACGGCGTCCACCAGCTACGGTACGGGAAACACGATCGATATTAATGGTAACTTCATCGTACTCTTTTGGAGCAACGTCTGCTTTAACGCGTCCACGGCGACGATCGTTTCTGCGGTCAAATGGGCGACCAGCGATATCGCGGCTTTTGCGAGTAGCAGCGGTTTCGTCTGACATCTTGAGGGTGCCGGACTTGTTGATGACCTTTGGTTGATTAGTATTTTCAGGCATATTAGAACTCCAATCCTTCCTTACGAGCTGCGTCAGCTAGAGCAGACATACGTCCAGCATAAGCGTTTGCTCCGCGATCAAAGACGACAGTTTTAACTTTTGCCTTCTTTGCTTTTTCAGCGATTTCTTTACCAATAGCAGCAGCTTTTTCAGTCATAGTGCCAGAAATTTTGCTGCCAACAGTAGTAGCGTAAGCGAGCGTAACTTTCTTGTCGTCATCAATAACCTGTGCAATAACATGCATATTACTGATATGAACAGTCAAGCGTGGACGCGTGCTTGTGCCATGAATTTTTGCGCGGGTGCGATTTGCACGATATTCAGCTTTCATTATTTCTTACCTGCCTTTCCGGCTTTGCGAATAATATGTTCATCAACATATTTAATTCCTTTGCCCTTATATGGTTCAGGCTTCTTGAGAGCGCGGATTTCCGCTGCAACTTGTCCGACCTTCTGTTTGTCGGCACCTGAAACGGTAATTTCCATTTTGTCGGTCTTTAGTTCAATGCCTTCTGGGGCACTGTATTTGACAGGGTGAGAGAAGCCAAGGGCCATCTCAATCTGCCTGCCACCGCCTGAAAGACGGAAACCGACACCGTTGATTTCGAGTTTCTTCTCAAAACCTTTGGTCACGCCAATAACAGCGTTTTGTAGCAATGCGCGCTGAAGACCATGCCAAGCTTTTGACTCCGGCTCGTCATCTTTGCGGGTCACTACGATTTTATTGTCTTCTACCTTAGTGGTAGTGTTGTTCTGGACAGGGACCTGTAGCGTGCCTTTTGGACCTGCGACAGTAATTTCCTTGTCGCCGACCGTAATTGTCACGCCAGCAGGGATATCCACTGGTAGTTTTCCGATACGACTCATACCATTCCTTTAATTATTAACTTTTAATATTATATCACAAATTTTACGATTTTACCAGACCTTCACTAGGATCTCGCCGCCGAGGCGGAGCTTCTTAGCTTCCTGGCCACTCATCACACCTTTGGAGGTAGAGACGAGGATGATACCACGGCCGGATTTTACGGTTGGGATATCTGCGGCTGCAGTATAGATTCTGCGTCCAGGTTTAGAAACTTTGGTAATCTCGTTGATTTTGGCGATTTCATTCTCTTTGTTGATAATGACGTGGAGAATGTCGCGTGGGTGGGCTTTTTCGATAGAATAATCTTCGATGTAGCCACCTTTTTTGAGGCCTTCAACCACGGCTACTTTGAGTTTAGAGGTTGGGGCGCTGACTTCATTTTTGTTAACCTGAATAGCGTTGCGGATGCGAGTAATCAGGTCAGCGATTTGATCAGTAGATTGTAATGACATAAATACTCCTTTCTCCTTACCAGCTACTCTTTGTTACGCCAGGGATTTCACCCTTGCTTGCTTTTTCACGGAAATTAATACGGGAAAGACCAAAGCGGCGCATATAACCACGTGGCCGTCCATCGAGGAGGTCGCGGTTCTTAAGACGCGTTGGGCTGGAGTTCCTTGGAAGCTTCTGTAAGCCTTCTAGGTCACCGGCAGCCTTTAATGCTGCGCGCTTATCTTTGTATTTGTTGTACATTTCTTGACGCTTGAGGTCGCGAAGGACTGCAGATTTTTTAGCCATCTTACTTTTCCTCCTTTTTCTCAAACGGCATACCAAATAGCTCTAGCAATCTGGTACTCCCTTCTTTAGATCCATTTTTAATAATAAAGGTAACTTCAAGGCCGTGTAGTACAGCAGCATCTTCGAAGGTAATCTCTGGGAAGACAGTCTGTTCTTTGAGACCTAAACTATAGTTTCCTTGCTTGTCAAAGCTATTTGCTGGCACGCCGTGAAAATCACGAACGTGTGGCAATGCAATGTTAATGAGGCGGTCAACGAATTCATACATCTTTGCACCACGGAGAGTGGTAAGGTAACCGATTGGGGCACCCATACCTTTTCTGATTTTAAAGGTTGCAATAGATTTCTTAGCAAGACGAGAAGTGGTAGCTTGACCAGTAATTTTGGCTAAGGTTAGGGCTACAGTTTCGGTGTAGCGTTTGTCTTCACGTTTCTTGCCGACGCCACAAGATACCACAACTTTTTCTAGTTTTGGAATCTGGTTAACGTTTTTGATGCCAAGATCTTTCATGAGAGTTTTGACGATTTTTTCGTCATACTCGGTCTTTAGTCTTGGGATATATTTAGTGTCTGCCATTATTTGCCCTCCTTCTTAAGATTTGACAAATCAATACCGACATGGATAGTTTTCTTACCACCAGCTGGGTTAAACTGAGTCTTTTTGAGATGACGCTCGCGAATCTCAATACCTTCGATAAAGGCTTTGTGATTCTTGATGTCCATCTTAACGATTTTCCCAGATTTCCCTTTGTTGTCGCCAGAGATAATAGCTACTTTGTCACCAGTTTTTAGATTCTGTGCCATATTAGAGTACCTCCGGTGCTAAGCTGATAATCTTAGAAAAGCCACGTTCACGAAGCTCACGAGGAACTGGTCCGAAGACACGAGTACCTTTTGGAGTTTTGTCGTCGTTAATGAGGACGGCAGCATTATCATCGAAACGGATAGTCGAACCATCTGGACGACGAATCTGACCGCGAGTGCGGACGATAACTGCACGAACGACAGCTTTTTTCTTGACGCCGCCCGTTGGGGATGCGTCTTTGACGCTGGCAGTAACAATGTCGCCAACGCTTGCATAACGAGCGCGAGTGCCACCAAGGACCCGGATTACACCAAGTTCTTTGGCGCCGCTGTTGTCAGCAACTTTTAATCTAGTTTCCTGTTGGATCATAATTTACTCCTCTGCTCCTTCTTCTTTTGAAGCATTGATTTTGTCTGCGCCAATTTTTTCTGGCATTTCGACTTCTTCAACGCCTTCTTTTAGAGCGATGGTGCCGTGTGATTTCTCAAGAACCTTGACTAGCTTATAGCTAACAGTCTTTGAGTATGGACGGCAGGCGACGATTTCGACCTTATCGCCATTCTTTGCTTCATTCTTCTCATCGTGAGCGGTGTATTTACGAGTTTTCGTGTACTGCTTGCGATAGAGAGGGTGGGTTTCGCGACTAGCGATGGAGACTGTGATGGTCTTATCGCGCTGGTCGGATGTAACAATACCAATGAGTGATTTGGCCATATTAGAACTCCTCTTTCTTAATAATTTTACAACGGACCGGAAGCTTGTGTGCGGCGAGACGAAGAGCTTCTTTTGCCTGCTCATCAGTCACGTCAGCGATTTCAAACATCACAGTGCCGGCTTTGACTTTTGCTGCAAAGAACTGTGGTTCACCTTTACCACCACCCATCTTCACATCAAGAGGTTTCTTGGTGACAGGGGTGTGTGGGAAGATGCGAATCCAGACTTTACCACCACGTTTCACGTAACGGTTAATGGCTTGGCGGGCTGCCTCAATCTGACGAGAGTTGATACGCTCATTATCAAGAGACATTAGGCCGTAATCGCCAAAGTCCACACTATTACAACGTGTAGCGATACCATGGTTCTTACCGATACGAACTTTGCGGTGCGCAGTTTTCTTTGGTAGTAACATTGCCATAATTATTTCTCCCCCTTATAAATCCAGACCTTTACGCCAACGATACCAGCGGTAGTTGGAGCGTGATGGCAGTAGAAATCAATATCTGCGCGAAGAGTATGTAGAGGAACAGAGCCCTCAATAAACTTCTCGCGGCGAGACATTTCTGCGCCATTCAAGCGGCCAGCGACTTCGATGCGGACACCTTTGGCTCCGGCAGTCATAGTAGACTGGCAGGCCATTTTGACCGCACGACGGAAGTTCATACGCTTACCGAGCTGGAAACCAATGTTTTCAGCGACAAGCTTAGCGTTTAGTTCTGGCTTCTTAATTTCTTCAACATTGATACGAATTGGTTGGGAAACAACTTTTTCAAGTTCTTTCTTGAGTTCATTGATTCCCGCACCCTGCTTACCGATGACAGCACCAGCTTTGGCGGTCAGAATGGTAATGGTGGTAAGATTAGAACTTCTCTCAATGTTGATTTTTGCGATAGTTGGGCGAGCTTTGAAACGGTTTTCAATAATCTCGCGAATCTTGGTGTCTTCAACCAGCCAGTTCTTAAAGTCGGTTTTTCTAGTGAACCACTTCGA
>JAFROU010000058.1 GCA_017429465.1 Candidatus Saccharimonadota bacterium | reverse complement strand
CCAAGGTGGGCAAGTGTCGGTTTGAACAATGTATTTTGGCTTAGGTAAAGTGTTTTTGAGGCCGGCAGGACGGTGCGTAATAATAGCTTCGCTTAGGATTTTATTAAGGTCGGAGGTTTTAATTTCTAGGTGGCGATTTTGGTCGATTTCAGTGGCTAATTCAAAAAGCTTAGTCACGTTAGTGCCAGTTTCGCTGCTTGTAATCAGGACTGGAGCGTAAGGAATGAAGTTAAAATCGTATTCGAGCTTATCAAGGATTTCGTCCGTATTATCAACTAAATCTGACTTAGTTAGAATGACAATAATTCCCTTTCCGGCTTCAACAATTTGGCCGGCTAATGACTGGTCTAGTTTTGAATGTGGTTCGGTGGCGTCAACTAGGAGTGCGCAGATGTCGGCTTCTTCAATGGCGGCTAAGGTACGGATAGCGCTAAATTTTTCAATGCCGACTTCGCGCTTGCCAGGCTTGCGCAAACCGGCCGTGTCAAGAATCTGAATTCCCCTACCTTTGTATTTTACTTCAACACGATTAACATCGCGGGTAGTACCTTGCTTGCTACTAACAATGGCTTGCTGCTTTTTGGCGAGCGAATTAAAGAGGCTAGATTTTCCTACGTTTGGACGACCAATTAAGGCGATTTTTAGCATCGGCTCATTCTCGCTAATTGTGACTTGTGGCACAGATTGAAAAATTCTAGTCTTAACCTCCTTAATTCCCTCTCCGGTGGTAGCGGATACGCGGAAGGTTTCGGCTGGCTTAATGCCAAATGAACAAAACTCATCAATATTAAGTGTTTCCCCTTTGTCACACTTATTTAAAAGCATCAGAACAGGTTTACGTGATTTTAACGCTTTCTTGGCGATTTCTTTATCGCGATAATCTGGGTATTTAGTCGAATCAAGTGTAAATAAAATTACATCGGCAGCTTCAATAGCCTCAGTAATTTGATCTTGAATTGAAGCCTCAAAAGCGTCAGAAGGATCCTTTAGACCAGCGGTATCAATTAAAATAAAGCGATTATCAATGGTTGCAATAACGTTGTCACGCGTAGTGCCCTCTTCTTTAGCGACGATGGCGATATTTGAGTGCGCAAAACGATTAAGCAGGCTTGATTTGCCGGCGTTGGTTTGTCCGATTAGTGCAACAATTGGTAACTTTTTCATGTCGTTAATTATACCATAAGAGTGAAACTATTGCAATTTTGGTAAAAATATGATATAATGAAATTATAGTAGCGTTTATGCTACGTACTTTTATATTCGGGGGGATGCGTATGAGTATTTGGTTAAACCTGGCAATGATCGCCTATATAGTGATAGCAATTGCCTTGATCGCGTTCGGATTTAGATTGTTGGAAAGAAAAAAGAAAAGAGCTGCCGAACAAGGCAGTCAATACGACGATAGTTCTGAATTTTCAACCATTGTGGTTACCGGAATAATTTGGCCACTTTTATTGGTAGCAGGACTGGCCTTTCTTTTATTCATTTTAATCAAATCCATATTTGTGGGCCACGCAAAATAATTGCGCGTGCAAGCCGCCTTTAGGGCGGCTTTTTATTGCTTATAGATATGTTTTATGTTAGAATATGATTACTGTGGTTCCGTCGTCTAGTGGTCTAGGACGTCTGGTTCTCATCCAGAAAATCGCGGGTTCGACTCCCGCCGGAATCACCAGAATCAGAAGAAGACTCCAAAGGAGTCTTATTTTGATTCTGATTACCTTGGTGAGAGTTGAACCCGTAGGGTTCGCCCGCCGTAGTATCGATTGTTATTAACTCCACATTATGATTTCATACATTTTTATCAGCACGACAACGTATTCTGTCTCTGAATTTAGTTTGCCCGGAATCATGGTATAATTTGTCTATGAATAAATCTGAAAACTGGGAAAATGAAAGATATATTTTTGAAAAGCTAAAACAGACAAAGATTTTTAAGTATTGGAAAAAAACTCAGTTCGATTGTCAGGTGGGCAGATGTGCATGGTGCGGGAAACCGATGCAATACCGTTATACTGAAACAGATCATGTTACTCCGTTATATTACGGTGGAAAGAGTGATGCATCAAATTTAGTGTTATGTCATCACAACTGTAACAAGAATAAATCGACGGCCTCGGGGTTTAAGCGCCCAGAATGGATAAAAAAGAATAGCTACGATGAAGCGGTGACAAGAAAATATAATAGCTTGTTGGCTGATTTAATGGTCGAGAATAAAACTATTAAAGAAGAACGGAATTATACTGTTGATCCTTATTCTTCGGGAAAAAATAATAAGTCAAAGGACGATGGTATCCTAAATAATGTGCTATATGTTTTGAAATATCTAGCACTTGCAGCATTCTTTCTCTTTCTTGCTTTTCTTATTCCTAAAATAATGATGAGCGGAAACAGTCAGAAAAGTGGCTCTAATTATTCTACGCCGTCCGGGTCTAGTAGCTCAAAAGAGCAGCCAGTGATAGAGACCGAAGACGGCACAAGAAAGGCTTTCGCTCAAACGGTTGTTGCTGAATATTCAAATTACTATAATAATCGTGTAGTTAAAGGATATGATCTCCCGCAAGATGCCACGAACTGTGATTCATGGAATGGTTGTAATTTATCTTTTCCTCTTGGGGGAGTAAAAACGCCTGACGGTTATACATATTCTATAAATACGCTTGAAAGCGGAGTCGTTTTCTCACAAAATGGCGTAATCCCTCATGCTACGAAAAACAACGTTGCCCTATATAAGCGTGCGAGATGTGGATCTAATGGATCTGTAGTTGGAGGCGCGGTAGAAAAAAACGCTGCAGCTGTAGTTCAGCTATCTGATGGCTCGTATTATTGTACGCAGAACTAAAACGCTAATATCTATACGTGATGCATTTTTAGTTTTATGAATAATTCTTAATAAAATAAGAGTAAAAAAATACTCTTTTTTATTGCGTTTATGCTATAATAGAAACAGTAGGGTTGTTGGACAAAAAAACAGATAGAAAAAAGGGACCAAATAATTTTGGTTCTGTAATTGGAACATAAAATTGCAGACAAAAAGTAAAAGTATAGCAATAAAAAGCAAGTGCATACTTTATGTATGTTTGGTTTTTGTTGCTATTTTTGGTTTTTCGCAAAAAGCTTATGCCGCAGCTAATACCCCTTCCCTATCTATTAGTTCAAACAGTATTGCGGTTGATGTGGATGCCAGCGAGTTTGAAACTTTACAGTCGTCGAGCGCAAATGTGTCTGTTACTACCACCAACCCTGCTGGATATGAATTGAGGCTTACTACCGGCACAAGTACTGATCTCGTTTCTGGATCTAATACCATCCCAACTCTTGGATCGAGCACTAATGCTTCTAACTTTCCAATAGGTAGATGGGGTTATTCACTAGACAACACTACATTTAAACCGGTTCCGAACTCGTCTGGCTCTGGCGATATCATTGCGACCACCAGCGTGGCTAATAGCGTTGCTAATAATTACAGCCTTTATATAGGCGTAAAATTAGCTAATACTCAGCCATCCGGCGTCTACACTAATACGCTTACATTATCGGCCACGGCTAATCCAATCATCTATAGTCTCTATTACGATGCTGCGGGCGGTAATAATGCCCCGGACTTTCAATCAGCCACGTCTAATGCTGACAGTTTCACTTTTACAGTTGATTCCACTGTTCCGACCATGACTGGCTACACCTTTAAAGGTTGGTGCATGGGCACAATTACCGGCAATGGTGAGGTAGCTGCGCCGACTTGTTCTGGTACTACTTATCACTCTGGTGATCCTCTAACTTTGCAATATACTGCGCCAACTGCCACCATATATGCGATGTGGCAAAGAAATACTGCCACTATCAAGTTAGGTACAACTAATAATGTAGACAGTGTTTACTACGGTACTAACGCTAGCGCGATTAATACCGAACTCACCACAACTGGTTTTACGGCTGTTTCAAATACAGATTATTATTTCCGTACCGAAGCGGACACGGGCTATACTTTCTCAAGCTGGTCTGGCTGGATTTCTGGCAATAACGCAACTTATTCTGACGGTAAATCATTTACGGAAAATGGTGGCGTTTACACTATTAATGCCGCTACGGTACCAAACACTTATACGGTGACGTTTAAATCTTATAACGGCAATACGACCTATGGAACACAGACTTTTACTTATGACGATGTTGCTACAGCGTTAAGGGCACACGATGCCACTACCGGTTGGACTACTACGCCGACTGCCCCAAATGGTAAACATTTCTATGGTTGGGCTAGCTCAGCTAATTCCACTACTATAGCCTATACGGATCAACAGCAGGTGCGTAATTTAACCAGCACCAATAACGGCAATGTTATAGTTTATGCGATTTGGGCTTCAACGCCGACCACATATCAAATATCATTCAACCTGAATGGTAACACCTCCTTTACCTATAACAATACGACTTATAATGCTACAACTTCCTTAGGCCTTTGTTCTACGAGTGTAGTCTATAACGGCACTGCAATCCCAACTTCTTGTTCGGCCACTATTACTCTCCCTACTATTACTGCACCTTCTGGGTTTACGGTGGCTGGTTGGTCTACTTCTAGCACTGGTACTTCTTCTCCTACCTATACCTCTGGTCAAGCTAATGTGACGCTTACTTCTGGTACCGCTATCTACGCTCAATCATACAAGGCCAGTAAGACATTAACCGCCACCACTCAAAAGAACGTCTCTTCTGCTACTGGCACAGCAACTTCGTCTTCCTGTGTAATCGCTAAGGTTTATAACGGGGCAACTCAGAATACGTCTTGCAATGTTACCCTGCCTTCAAATCCGTACACTCTTACTGCTTGGACCTTCAATGGTTGGGTAAATGCCGGTTCATCTACTACCACTACTACTACCTCTGGTTCCGCCGCCGGTGGTTCGATGTCTATTTCTGGCAATGTCAATATCGTAGCTACTTGGAAAAAGGATGTTACTCTTACTGTTTCTGTAACTTTTGATAAGAATGGTGGTTCGGCTGATCGTTCTTCTTCTGGTACCAAGACAGTAACTCTATATAACGGAAGTACTACTCTATCCTCCACTAATGTTAGCGTAACTTCTCCAACTTGTACCACTAGGTCCTATTACACTTGTCTTGGCTATAATACTTCAAGCACTGCCACATCTTCTTCTTGGAATGCGAGTACGGCTAAGAATATATCAGTTTCTGGCACGGTGGCAATTGGTGAGGCGACCTTTACTGACACCCCAGTTTATTACCATGTCTGGCAAGGTGATACCCATACTATTACCTTTAAATCCTATGACGGTAATACTACCTATGGTACCCAAGATTTTGTCTATGGCACAGCCACTAATATTAGGGCCTACAATGCTTCTTCTGGCTGGACTACTGCACCGTCTGCCCCTTCCGGTAAATCTTTCTATGGTTGGGCTTCCTCTGCCAACTCTACCACCAGAACCTACACTAATTCTCAATCAATCAACAATCTAACTAGCAACACGACAGTTTATGCCATTTGGCAAAAAGCGGCCGTAACCTATACTGCCACTACTCAAAAGAACGTTTCTTCTGCCACTGGTACTGGTACTACAGCGCAATGTACCATTGCTGCAGTCTATAATGGCTCTACTCAGTCCACGTCTTGTAATGTTGTCCTGCCTTCAAATCCGTACACTCTTACTGCTTGGACCTTCAATGGTTGGGTAAATGCCGGTTCATCTACTACCACTACTACTACATCTGGTACCGCCGCCAGTGGTTCGATGTCTATTTCTGGCAATGTCAATATCGTAGCTACTTGGAAAAAGGATGTTACTCTTACTGCTTCCGTGACCTTTTATAAGAATGGCGGTTCGGCTGATCGTTCTGCTTCTGGTACCAAGACAGTAACTCTATATAACGGAAGTACTACAGTATCTGCTACTAACGTAAGTGTTACTTCCCCAACTTGTACTTCTAGAGGTGGTTATGTCTGTCTTGGCTATAATACTTCTAGCACTGCCACATCTTCTTCTTGGAATGTGAGTACGGCTAAGAATATGTCTGTTTCTGGCACAGTGGCAATT
>JAFROU010000057.1 GCA_017429465.1 Candidatus Saccharimonadota bacterium | reverse complement strand
TGCTGTTAATCAAAAAGCGTGATCGTTTGGTCGAGGATAAGACTCCTCTATCAAAATATGACGAAAACGGACAGCTGCCACAGTGACGTTTTCAACTAAGGTCGCCTTGCGCGGCCTTTTTTATTGGTAAAACAAAGCCGCTATAGTTGCTTTTAACGGTTGATTTGGATTATAGAAATTGAGGGTGGCAATGCTACTTGCAAGTTGGCCTTGCCAGATGGTGAGTTGCGAATAATTGGTGCTAGTAATCGGCACGGAAATTACCTGGCCTTTAGCAGCTACTACAATTTGCCCAACGTGAAAAGTAACGATAGTAGTTGGATAACTTAGAGTAAATTTATGTAGCGCTTCGGCTAGTTGCGTAATTGGCATAGATAATAGTAATACTTTTGGATAGTAAACAGCGCGGAAGAGTTTTTGTAATTGCGATAAAGTTGCGACGTAGCAGACATTTTCGCGTTCGATAAAATCATTAGCATCCGAGCAGATTAAATCTACAGCATCGCGTGTAATAGTGATTGGATTATCGGTGCGTTTAATTAGTTCGGTAATGGCAATGGCAGTGGCGGAGTTTTTGGAAAAATCACCTAGAAGAATTGTGAAACCAGAATCGCTGGCAGTTTCAATTAATTGATCAGATTTGGCAAAAGAGCCAGAATCAGTGGATGGCATAAAGAATAAATCTGGCAGTGGCGGTAGTTTGCTTTTTAGCTTATCTGGTAAAACCGTACGGATGGTTTTTAAAGGAAAACGGGAAGTTAAATGTTCACTAACTTTAGCAATAGTAGCAAAACTTTGTGAATTACCACCGATGACGGCAACGGTGCCGGTTTTTTGTTCTGGAATGTTCCAAATTAAATCCTCGTACGGATTGTGGTCGAGTTTTTCAAAGTAGTCGTATTTTTCCATATTACTTCCCTTTTAATTCCAGCGAAATCGGACAATGGTCTGAGCCAAAAATGTCTTCATGTATTTCGGCAGATTGAATTCTGCCAATTAGAGCCTTTGAGGCAAAGAAATAATCGATGCGCCAGCCAACATTATTAGCCCGCGCATTGCCCCAGTGCGACCACCAAGTATAGCGTTCTTCATTTGGATGAAAATGACGGAAGGTGTCGATAAATCCAGCTTTAATTAGGTTAGTAATGCCCTCGCGTTCTTCATCTGTAAAGCCGGCACTATGATGATTAGTCTTTGGTCTAGCAATATCCATTTCTTGATGTGCGGCATTAAAATCACCGCAAGTAATTACGGGTTTAGTTTTTTCTAATTCCTTTAAAAATTTAACGTAGTTTGGATCCCAAATCTTATAACGTAGTTCCAGACGAGATAAATCATTTTTACTGTTTGGCGTGTAAACATCAGCGAGATAAAAATCTTTGAATTCTAATATTAAAATGCGTCCTTCGCTATCTACGTCGCCGTATTTATCAGTGGTTGAAGCGAGATTTGGCACTTCAACTTCACGGATAAAATCAGAGTTTAGATAATTGTTTTTAACAAAAATTGCAGTGCCGGAATAGCCGGCCTTTTTGGCGGAACACCAGAATTCTTGGTATTCTGGCAAATCGATTTCAGCTTGGCCTTGTTTGGCTTTAGTTTCTTGGAGACATAAAATGTCCGGATTCATATAAGAAATGAATTTCTTAAATTCTCCCTTTTTAATTACGGCGCGAATGCCATTAACGTTCCAAGAGAAAAGTTTCATTAGAAGTGCCCTCGATCGATATCACGTTTTTTAATGGTTTCACGTTTATCGTATTTTTTCTTACCTTTACCTACGGCGATAACGAGTTTAATGTGGCGCGAGCCGCCGAGCAGTTTAACTGGCACGATAGTCGAGCCAGCTACCTTTTCGCGCGCTAAAGCTTCAATTTGTTTTCTGGTGGCAAGAAGCTTAATGTTTCTTGCAGTATCAGAACCAAGCGTGAGGTTGCTTAGCCATAATTCCCCACCACGGATGGTGACGAAGGAGCCTTTTAATTGCATATGGTGGTCGCGAATTAAGCGAACTTCAGGACCAGACAAAACCATACCCACAGTTAACTCATCCCCGAGCGTATAGTCATAATGAGCCCGGCGGTTAACAGCTGTTAAATCTGGCTTTTTGTCTTTCTTCATGAGGTAATTATACCACAGACAAGGGTTTGAAAATGTTGTATAATATAACTATGAAAATTGTAATTGCATCGGCGGTTTACTACCCGATGATTAACGGTGTAGCAACCTTTACTCATAACCTTGCCGAGGGCCTAGCCAAACGTGGCAACGAAGTGATGGTAATTTGCCCAAGTTTTACTGGTAAAAAACATCAAACTAAGGAAGGTAATTTAACGGTTTCCTATCTAAATTCAATTCGTCTGCCGGTTTATCCAGATCAAATTAATGAGGTTCCAGCCAAGAAGAAACTGTTTGGCAAGGAGATGCCAAGGCTATTTTATCGTCGTGGTTTTTGGGTGTCGCCAGCTCCGCAGCTAGAAATAAGGAAGCTAATCAAAAAGTTCAATCCGGATGTTATTCATAGCCAGACTTGCGATCCAATTGGTTTAGCAATTTCGCATTATGCTAAGGAGTTTAACATCCCACTAATTACCACTGGTCACACTTATCCAGATACCATTACGCGTCAATTAACATCGCTAAACCTGATTAAAAAACCGCTTGATGCGGCCTTAACAACTTATCTGGTTGGCTATCAGCGCCGTAGCGATTACGCCACGATGCCAACAGAACTAGCGATTGAGGATTTAATATTAAAGCGTCGCCGTAAGTTTAAACCACCAATCGAAGCGCTTTCAAATGGCGTTGATTTATCGTCCTTTAAACCTGGTCGTGCAAACATTAAAATATACGAGAAGTATAAACTACCAACTGATCGCAAAATTGTTCTCTACGTGGGCCGTGTGGACCCAGAAAAGAGCATTTCGCGTGTTGTAGAAGCCTTTGCGATAGTGCTTGAAAAAATACCAGATGCCGTTTTAGCAATTACTGGTGATGGTGCTGACCGCGCCCATCTACAAGAGCTGGTCAAATATCTGCAAATTGAAAAATCAGTAATTTTCCTCGGACGTGTGATGCCACCAGAACTACAAGAAGTCTATAAGACTGGTGACGTTTTTGCTACGGCTAGCGAAATTGAAACTCAAGGCATTGTTCTAATTGAAGCGTGCGCCACTGGTTTACCAATTGTTGGCGTTGATGCGGGCGCCGTGAAAGAAGTATGTCAAGACGGTATCAACGGCGTGCTCTGCCAACCAGGCGGTGACATTGATGGTATTGCTAATGGTCTGATCAAAATTTTATCAAACGACAGTTTGCGTCTAAAATATGGCAAAAAGAGCCTCGAGATTGCGGCTAAACACGATTTACAACATACTCTAGAGCGCTTTGAAGAAATCTATTTTGAAGCAATTAAAACTAAATATAGTGATTAGGATTCAATAAATTCGCGGATTGCTTTAGCTACTTCTTCTGGATGTTCGTAATTAATGAGATGTCCAGAATCTGGAATGAAGACTGAGGCGGCGTTAATTTCGGCTGATAATTTGTCGGTGTTTTTGCGTGGCATTAGACGGTCGTTTGAGCCACTAATAAAGAGAGTTTTCTTGTCAAATTTATAGTCTGCAATACAATTCGAAGCGGAAAATTGAGCGGCTTTTTTGACGGCTTTGCGGACGGCATTTTTGGCGCCACACTTATTAGTAATTACGAGGGTTTCTTTAAAAAGTTTGCGGTTTTTTGGTATAAACAAAAACTTAGTGGTAATCCAACTGATTAATCGATTTGGAATTACGAGTACTAATGGTTGAAGGTTGCCAAAGAATTTAGATGTGCGAGCGGAAATTGGTGACATCAAAACCAGTTTTTGGTTAATAGCTTCGGGGTATTTTTCCGCTACGATGGAGCTTACAATTGAACCCATTGAGTGTCCAATCAGAATAGGTTGTTTCAGTTTTTTGGCGCGAATATAATTTACTACGTATTTGGCATAGTCTTCATCGGAGTAGCTTTCCATTGGTCCAGCTTCGCCAAAAGGTGGCAGATCTGGTAAATAAACGTCGTAATCAGGAAAATAGCTGGCCACTTTTTCAAGACCTAGATGACTGCCGCGAAAACCGTGGATAAAAATGAGTGCGGGTTTTTTAGATGATACCATTGGCTTTTAGAGCTTTCTTAATAGCTGGGCGGTCAAAACCGGTGATTTTAGTATTACCAATAACTGTGAGTGGCACGATGTCAATGTCTTTCATGTTTTCGGCATCAATCTCTTCGTATTTAATATTTTGTCCATCAAGCCAATCCATTAAGGCATGGCAGTATGGACAAGTAGCAGTAGAGTAGATTTTAATCTTGGTCATAATGTATTAATTATACAACATTTTTTTAGCTGTATCCATCTGTGGATCACGACCGGCATTGATATCTTCGTAAGTGTTGGTACATTCAACGTCTGGTATAATGCCGTAACCGTTGATGCTATTGCCGAGCGGTGAATACCAGTGCGAGTTAGTAATTTTGATCATTGTGCCATTAGACAGATTGCGCAAGATTTGGGTAACGCCCTTACCGTAAGTGGTCTCACCAACAATGGTGGCTTTATTGTATTCCTTCAAAGCTACTGCGGTAATTTCAGAAGCTGACACGGTTTGATTATTTACTAGTACTACGGTTTTCATATCCTTTAGAGTGGCTTTGCCACGACTGGCATATTCGTAGGAATCTAGTGCGTTCTTGGATTTTTCTATCATAGTCTTTTCGCCGTCTAGCCAAAGAGACAATAGGTCGTTAGCGGCATCCACATAACCGCCGCCGTTATTGCGGAGATCAAGGATAATTTTGTCAATTCCCTTTTTGCTGAACTCAGCTGCCTCCCTTTGGATAGCAGTGCCAGTATCGGTATCAAAACGTGTGACCGTGATGATAGCGATAGTGTCGTCATAGTTAATGTAATAGGAAACATTGTTTATAATTTCGCGCGTCATAGTAAATTCAAGTTCTTTACCATCGCGTACGACGCTGACTTTAACTTCGGTGCCAGATTCTCCGCGGATCAAGCTAGAAATTACTTCAATATCTTTGTCCCAGACTTCTTCGCCGTCGACTTTATAAATAATGTCGCCAGCCAGGATTCCAGCTTTTCTAGCTGGGTTGTCTGGTAAAGTGCGCACTACACGGATGTAATCTTCGCGCTTAGCCATTTCTACGCCAATTCCGGCGCCCACATCACCGTGCAGGTTCTTATTGAATTCAACTGCTTCCTTGGCTGTGTAATAAGTAGTATAGGGATCGCCGAGCGCCTCAGTCATGCCCTTTTTAGCACCCTCAATCAGCTCTTGCTTATTGATATCTCCGTCATAATAAGATGATAATTCGGAGTATACTTCATTTAATTCTGACCAGTCGGTAGTAGCGACTTTTTTAAAGCCTAGATACGGCAGAAAGGTAGCTGAAATATTGTCCCAGTAAATACCTACGATTATGCCAACGGCCAAAGTTACTGCAGCGCTAATGATTGCTCCGCCTAAGCTGACCTTTTTTTCTCTCCACTCGTTTTCTTTATTCATTCTTCTATTTTAGCACGAGAAGCTTATAAATAAATATATTGATATTGGCCGGAGTAGGTTCTAATACGAGTTGAACGATAGGAATAAGGATAGTAGTTGTAATCTGAGATAATAATGGAACTACCAGAAACGACTTGTTCTACCCACATGACGTGGCCATAGGTACCAGACGTTAGGACAGCAATAGAATTGGCGCGCGGGATGGAGCTAACGGTATAACCGCGTTGTCTGGCAGATGAAATCCAGTCTCTAGCATCACCCCAACCGACGATACGCAAGCGGTGCCCAGTGTATTGCCAGGCTTTCCAACCGACATAGCCTGTACACTGACAAATTACTCCACCATAGATACCACGATTGGCATAATTATAAGTATATGGCCAAGTTGCAAAACGTGCACCAAGGCCAGGATTACAAACGTCTCGATAAATATAAGTATCGGTTCCAGCTACGCTTACGCCAGCTTCAATTAAGCGTTGAATTTCTTTGACAATTTCGGCGTTCATGTTTTCTTCAGCCTCTTTGGCTTGGGCAGAGTAAGCGGCGGCGTTGTGCTGATATTGTGCAATCAGTGCATTCTTTTGAGCGCGAACATTAGCAATTTCTTGTTCGCGTACTTGTTGTTCGGCAATTAAGGAATCCACTTCGTTTTTTTGCGCTTCAAGTTGTTCTTTTAGGGTTTTAATAGCCTGAGCCGAGAGCGCGATTTGAGTTTTAACGGTTTCATCACGGGCTTGCCTTTCGGCATAGTCGCTAATAGAATTGCTGCCAGCCAAAATAATAATTGCGTCTGGTTCGGTTTCGAAGTGCCGGTCAATCAAAAGGCTAGCTAGAGAATTTTCTTGTTTCTCAAGCTTCTCTTTATTCTCTTTAATTTGTTTTGTAAGATCAGCGGCTAAAGCCTTGTTAGCTCGAATCTTAGCTTCAAGTGCGACAATTTGCGCGTTCAAATAGGCAACTTCGCCTTGCAAAGTGCGGGCGGCATTGCGGGCTGCTGCAGCAGCCTGGTTGGCTTCATTAAGAGCCTTTTCTGCTTCTAGACAAGCCTGTGTGACACAATAATCAGTTGCGGCGGCCTTTTTGTCAGTTTGAAATAAGAAGAAAGCACCTAATATTAGGATGAAAATCGGGGCGATATACAGCGCTTTCTTAAGTATTACCATAACCGTATTATAACACGGATTACCACCTTTCGTCAAGAGAAGAAAGAGGTTTTAAGCTTTGTTTAGGTATTTTTGAATAGCTAGACGAGCGGCAGCAGAGCCGATGATAATACCAATGAGAATGAAGGCAGCATAAACGAGAAATAGTAGATTGGAATTTAATACTGAGTTAATGAATGAAACGTCAATGCCGTAGGAGCTTAAGCCTGGCGCCACTAACTTATAACCAAAGTAACCTAGCGTAGCGGCTAGTACTCCAGAAATAAGGCCAGTGATTTGGGCTTCAACTAAGAATGGTCCGCGTATGAAGGGTTTATCGGCGCCGATTAGTTTCATCATATAGATTTCTTCGCGGCGGCTGAATATGGCCATGCGTACGGTGTTAAAGATCACAAGGATGGAAACAGCTAAAAATACTGCGCCGAGAATGATTCCGCCGTTACGAGCGATGTTAGCCCAGGACGTGATAGTGGCAATTTCTGATTGATTGACGTCGTAGGTTGGCATTTTGTCTTGATCGAGATTTTTGATAAAGGTCGGGTCAGTGTCTACTAGAAATTTAATACTGTCAAGGTTGTCAACATCGTTAACTTTTAGACGCATTGTAGCTTGCATACTGCCGATCAAAATCTTCTTCATATCTGGATCAGTGATAGTGGCTAGCAGAGTTTCATCGTCTTCATTTTCTTTAATAAAATCTTCGTATTCTTTTTCAGAATTAGCAGTCTCAACTGATTTGACGTTACTATCGGTCTTAATAATATCCGTTAATTCAGATAATGTTTGGTCGCTCGTGCCTGGTTTAAAGAATATGGTGATATCGATTTTGTCGCGCATAGAATCGGCCGTATTAGTGAGAATCACGTTAGCGATAAGCGTGACAAAAAGGATTAGCAGCGTGATAGTCATTACAAGTGCGGAGGCGATGGATAGCCAGATGTTGCGACCAAAGCTAAAGAAACCATATTTAACGATACGTTTGGCCGTGCGCACACGGTGGTTTCCACTGTTTTTAACCATCTTTTTCATGTTGGCACGAGTCGTTTTGCGCGCTTCTTTAGCTGCGGCTTTGGCGGCTTTTTTTGCCTCAATGATTTCTTCTTTGCTTGGCTCTTTGATTTCTTTACTTGACATTTTATCCATAGTATGCTATAATTATTTTATCGTCTTACGACGAGATTGTTTTTTAGTTTGTTTTGGAGATGTTTCTTTCTTAGGAATACTGGAAGCCGGCTGAGCGCTAACGCGTACGGCCGGTTTTTGGTCTAATGGGTCGCGAGTTTTATCGATAATATTTGGACGAATAATTGGACGAGTAGTTGTACGGATAATTTTTCTGGCGTTATGATCGATAGCCAGTTTTGGTTTGCCATCAAGTGAATAAATACCATGGTTCTTCTGGTCGCTAATAATGCGTCCGTCTTGCAAAGTAATCACGCGTTTTTGCAGATTATTAACAATCGTTTCGTCGTGCGTAGTTACAAGTAATGTGGTGCCAAAATCATTAATCTTCTGTAGCAAATCAATTATTTCTTTACGGGTCAGCTTATCAAGGTTGCCAGTTGGCTCATCGGCAATTAAAATTTTAGGCTGACGAGCGACGGCGCGAGCAATCGAAACTCGTTGCTGTTCCCCACCGGAAAGGTTGCGTGGGAACTTGTGACCCTTGTCGGAAAGGCCGACTAATTCTAGCACCATTGGCACGGTGCGATCAATTTCTTTTTTGCTCATACCAGCAATTTCAAGGGCAAAAGCAATATTTTCGTAGACAGTGCGACGCGGCAATAATTTATAGTCTTGAAAAACTACACCAAGGCGGCGACGATAGTGTGGCACGTAGCGTGGCTTGACCCAACTTAGATCCATACCACCCACAATAATTTTGCCGGAATCTGGGCGCTCCTCTTTAGTGATCAATTTCATCAGCGTGGATTTACCAGCACCGGATTTACCCACTAAAAAGACAAATTCGTTTGGCTTGATGTGTAACGAAACATCGTCGATGGCTGGAGCCTTATCGCCGGGGTATTGTTTAGTGACATTTTCAAGCAATATCATACTTATATAATAGCATAATCACAATTGTCTAGCAAATAAGGCGCTACCCTTCTAAGTAAGCGTCGATGAAACCGTTGATTTTGCCGTCGAGTACGGCATCGGTGTCAGTTTCTTCGTATTTGGTACGAGTGTCTTTGACTAGTTTATAAGGTTGCAATACATAATTTCGAATTTGTTGTCCCCATTTAGCGGATTCGCCTGCACGGAGTTTGTCGATTGATTCAGCGTGCTGCTCTTGTTGCATTTGGATAAGTTTGCCACGCAATATTTCCATCGCTTTTTCTTTATTTTGCAGTTGTGAACGTTCGTTTTGAATGGCGACTACGGTGTTGGTCGGTAAATGCGTGATGCGTACGGCCGAGTTGGTAGTATTAACCGATTGACCACCGTGCCCACCGGAATGGTAGACGTCGATGCGCAGATCTTTGTCGTCGATTTTAACATCATCAGCAGCTTTTACTACTGGTAATATTTCCACTAATGCAAATGAGGTTTGCCGGAGATTGTCAGCGTTAAATGGACTGAGGCGCACTAAGCGATGTACACCGTGTTCAGATTTAAAAGTACCGTAAGCATTGGCGCCAGATATTTCGTGAACGCTGGTTTTGATGCCGGCTTCTTCGCCAGTTACGCGTTCAATGTTGGTGGCCTTAAAATTATTTTTTTCGCAAAACCTTAGATACATTCGTTCAAGCATGCCGGCCCAGTCCATGGCCTCAGTACCACCCACGCCGGCCGTAATACGTAGAATGGCATCAGCGTGATCATATTTACCGGTAAAGCGAAGCGCTTTTTTGAGCTTAGCTAATTGCTCAGTCATGGCATCAACTTGCGTGTTTAATTCTTCTATCAAATCAGCCTCGTTTAGTTCGACCAATTCGTGAATGTCATTTAATTGAGCCTTTAATAATTTCCATGGTTCCACTTCTTCACTTAAGTGTGATAGTTCTTCGTTTTTTTGGCGTGCATTATCTGGATTGAGCCATATTTCTGGTTTGCCCACTTCGTTTTCTAGTTCTTTTACGTGTGCGATTTTTTGATCAATCCCAAGTTTTTCCCAAGCAGAGTCGAGTTCTGAACGAAGTGCGGTAAGACGTTTTTGTAATTCGTGCATTTTTATAAATCTTTTATTAGTTTTTGGAATTTTGCGCCACGATCGTAGACGTTTTCAAACATGTCAAAACTAGCGGCCGCTGGACTCATTAAAACAATTGAGCTAACAGTATTTTCGGCAATCTTTTTGGCTTTTTCGACGGCTTCTTTTAGTGATTCGGCAGTTTCAAATTTAGCTGACTCAAATTGTTCGGAAATGGCGTGACCAGATTCGCCAATCAAAATGACTTTGTAAACGTTTTCGGAACTAATAAACATTTGGGCAATCTCTGGCAAATCTTCGTTATTTGTCTTGTCACGACCGCCAGCAATTAGAATCACATTGTTTTCTGGAAAAGCATCAATTGCCACGCGGGTCGATGGGACAGTAGTGGAAAAATTGTCATCGTAATATTTGACATTTTTTAGTTCTCGGACAAATTCCAGACGGTGCGGCAGACCCTTAAAACCAGCTAGACCTTTTTTAACGAGTGTCGTGTGTGAATTAATAAAATCAGATAGTTTTTGTCCGTAAAAACAGGCTACAGCCGTTAGTGCGGCTTCGGCATTTTCGCGGTTGTGTGCTCCTGGAATTACGACAGACTTTAAAACTTCGTCAATGATTTTGCGTTCTTTTTGACTCGGATATTCAATGGTGCGACCTTTTGAATAGTTAGCAATTTTAGCGGAATCAAGATTATCGCCATAATAGATACAATAATCGTCTTTGGTTTGATGTTTTACTAAATTTGCTTTGGCATTAACATAGTCTTTATAATCATCGTGAATATTTAAATGATCTGGTTCAATACGTAGAATCACGGCAATGTGCGGTGATTGTTCCAGGTCCCAAAGTTGAAAGCTGCTAAGTTCATACACTACGACATCGTCTGGCTCAATGTCGTCTAAAATATCAAGTGATGGAATACCAATATTCCCAACAAGCCAAACTTTATGGCCAAGAGTTTCAAGTAGTGAGGAAATAAATGAACAAGTAGTTCCCTTACCTTTTGTACCAGTTACGCCAATGATTGGGCATGGGCAGTGTTCAAAAAAATACTTAGTGACGCTACTCCAGTTTTTACCCATTGGATGAACGCTTGGACTGCGCATTACGAGATCAAAACTGCTTAGATCAAAATTCTTTAATTCTTCAGTGGTAAAGTTCTCAAAAATCTTGATTTCGTTATCTTTTTTGAAATACTTTTCGGCACTTTGGCCTTCTTTGCCATAGCCTAATAATGCTATTTTCATATCTCTATTTTACCACTGTTATAATTTCCTTGCAAAATCAGTATAATATATATGTCAAATTTTGAGTAAATGGTCGTAGAGTTCATTGATGGTAGATTTTTCTACGGAACTTACGGCAACCATGGCTTTTATGCCACTACCAGCGAATTCACGGGCAAGCTCTACAATGGTAGATTTATTAATTGAACGAATGAGATCTGGCACACGGTCGTATTTTTCAACTTCTCCACTTAAGAAATAGTTTTCGGCATAGTAATCGGCAATTTGATTAACTGTTTGTGCGCCCATTTGATATCGACCAAGGGCAAAGGCTTTGGCAGCCTCTACGTCATCGTCATTAACTTCGCCATTTAGAACTTTAGTAAGTTCAGTTTGAATGAGTTCGAATAATTCGTTTGCGCTCTCGACGTTTACTTCACCATCAAAATCCCAGGATGAATTATGCGCCTCGCAAGACAGGCTGCTACTAAGCCAGTAAACTAAGCCTCGTTTTCTGGCTTTACCAAAAATTTTACTATTCATGGTGCCGCTTAGAATGTGGTTGAGACAGTTCATAGCATTGATCTCGGCAAGTTCAAATTTGCGTGGCGTTACGAAAGTAAAACCAAAAGTAATATTACTGGCATCTTTGCGGCGAATCAAAACTGGATCAGAAGAATGTAATTCGTCGGTTGGAATTTCAAAGCGTTCGCCTGGCTTTAAATCCCATTCTTCTAACATATGAATAATATCGCGTTTTCTGTGGTGTACCTGCCCAGCGATAATGAAACGCATATTGTTGGCCGTATGAGTTCGGCGATAATGCTCGCGGACGTCTTTTAATTCGATATTATTTACAGTACGAATGCGTTCTTGAAGATTTGGCGCGTTTTCGCCAATGGCTTGCTGAATACGTGGCCAAAGCAGGCGTGAATAATCGTTCATGTAGCCGGTTAATTCGGCGCGGACATTTCCCTTTTCACTTTTTAATTCTTCATCATTAAAACGTGGTGAGCAAATGGCGATTTTTTTGAGCTCCATAATACGATCCCATTCAAAATCGGCACACTCTGTCTCATAACAAACTGAGAAATCGGAAGTCCAGGCGTTGTGATAAGCGCCATTTTTAGTAAACTCAGCTTCGTAGGCTTGCTCGTCTTTATACTTGGCGTTGGCGCCAAAGGAAAGGTGCTCTACGATATGTGAAACTTCATACAAATCTGGAGTTTTGGCATAGCGAGTACCAGCACGGAATTGCACGCGCATGCTCATCACGCTGGCGCCTGGGATATCGATTAAAAGGCCCTTGGCTCCATTTTTAATTTCAATTTCTTCAACTGAATGTTTCATTGTGGTAGTTATTAACGACGCTTGCCACTCTTCCTATTCTTGCGTTGTTGCTTCTTCTTTTTGCGTGCAGCGTTACGCTTGGCGTTGGCATTGGTATTGGAGCCAGAGTTTCGCTTGTTGCTCTTAAATTCACTATCAAGGTTCTTGTCACCTTTACTAATTTCGTTGACGCCTTTTTCGGTGGCGGAGTTGGCCATTTCAGTAAGTTCGGTATCGTACTCTTCGCCATCGGTAATGTTAGTAGCGTCAGCTTCCTGTTTGGTGAGGCTAAGCAAGATTTTTAACACTTCTTCGCGAAGATTACGCTCAAGACCGTCAAAGAGCTTTTGCGACTCAGCACGATATTCTACTAGTGGATCGCGTTGACCAACGCTACGCCAATGAATACCTTCGCGGAGATGTTGCATGTTTTCGAGGTGTTGCATCCATAAAGTATCTAGAACTTTAAGATAGACTTCACGTTCGATTTTGCGCATCGTTTCTTCACCAAACTCAGCCTCTTTTGCAGCGTAGAGTTCTTCAGCGGTAGTGAGAGCAAGTTTGTCGCGATCTTTTTCTTTGCGCAGTAATCCAATTTGTTCAACGACTTCCTCGTCGGCGCCAATAAAGACGGCGGTGAAGTTTTCGGTAAATTTCTTATTAACGCGAGAGCTAAATTGGCAGAGATCTTCAACGCAAGTCTTGATTAAGCGGTCGATTTCATCGCGGATAATTTCACCTTCAAGAATTTTACGGCGCATACCGTAGACTACTTTACGGTGGCGGTTAATGACGTTGTCGTATTGGACCACGTTCTTGCGAGAGTCGAAGTTAAAGCCTTCAATACGCTTCTGAGCGGATTCAAGTGTCTTAGAAATTGATTTAGTTTGAATTGGTGTATCATCATCGACGCCAAGTTTAGACATCAAAAGTTTGACACGCTCGCCTTGGAAAATGCGCATTAAATCATCTTCGCAAGAGACAAAGAATTGAGTAGTACCTGGATCGCCCTGACGGCCGCCACGACCACGGAGCTGGTTGTCAATGCGGCGAGAATCGTGACGTTCAGAACCGATTACTACAAGACCGCCGAGTTCTTTTACGCCTTCACCGAGTTTGATATCGGTACCACGACCTGCCATGTTGGTGGCAAGAGTGATGGCGCCTTTTTCGCCGGCTTTGGCGATAATGGCGGCTTCACGTTCGTTGTTCTTAGCGTTCAAGATTTCATACGGGATGTGTTCGGCGTCGAGATAGCGAGCAATTTCTTCGTTGTTGGCGATTGAGCCAGAACCTACGAGCACTGGTTGACCCTTTTCGTGATAATATTTAATTTCGTTAGCGATGGCACGGAGTTTGCCGGCTTTAGTGGCAAAGATCAAATCATCTTTATCAACACGAGTGATAGGTTTATTAGGCGGAATTTGCACCACATCTAGGGCATAGATTTGCTGGAACTCTTCAGCTTCGGTGTATGCGGTACCGGTCATGCCGGCAAGTTTGTGATAAAGACGGAAGAAGTTCTGGAATGAAATTGTAGCTAGTGTCATGGACTCTTCTTTAACGGCGACACCTTCCTTAGCTTCAATGGCCTGATGCAAACCTTCGTTGTAACGACGGCCCTGCATTAAACGACCAGTATGTTCGTCAACGATAATCACTTCACCGGAATTAGTCACAACGTAATCTTTGTCGCGTTTGAAAATAGTCTGTGCGCGTAAAGCTTGCTCCATGTGATAAACTAGGCGAGTATTCTTGGTGGAATAGAGTGTATCGATGCCAAGTAGATTTTGAACTTTTTCGACACCTTTATCGGTCAAGGTAACTGAACGGTGCTTTTCGTCGAGAGTGTAATCTTCTTCAGTTAAACGATCGGCGATTTTAGCAAATTGATAGTAAGCATCTGGATTGTCGCCGGCTGGCGCAGAAATAATAAGTGGCGTACGGGCTTCATCAATTAAAATGGAGTCGACCTCATCGACGATAGCGTAGTTAAGCTCGCGTTGGCGAAGATATTGGACTTCCGAGGTCATGTTGTCGCGGAGATAATCGAAGCCGAATTCGTTGTTGGTGCCATAAGTGACATCAGCATTGTAAGCTTCCTTACGAGTAGCTGGTTTAAGGTGGCGGAAACGTTCATCGTCGTGTTCTTCGTTATCGTAGTCTCGGTCGTAAATAAAGGAAGCATTATTGATGATTACACCGACGCTTAAGCCAAGAAAGTCATAAACTGGGCCATTCCAACCAGCATCACGTTGTGCGAGATAATCGTTAACGGTTACGACATGGACGCCTTTACCAGTTAAAGCATTAAGATATGCTGGTAACATAGCGACGAGAGTTTTACCTTCACCGGTTTTCATTTCGGCTACATTGCCTTCGTGCAAAGCGATACCGCCAATTAACTGCACATCGAATGGACGCATTTTCAGAATACGTTTTGAGGCTTCGCGGACGAGTGCAAAAGCATCTGGCAAAATAGCGTTAAGGGCTTTTTCTTCGCCCTGTTTTTTAGTTAGTTTTTCAAGTTGTTTCTTTAAGAGGTTAGTTTGTTCGGAAAGTTCTTTTTTGGTCATCTTCTCGTATTTTGGCTCGAGCGTACCAATTTCGATGGCCTTTTTGTACATGCGCTTTAAGGTCTTTTTCTGGGCATCACCAAAAATACCTTGCAGGAACTTGGTCAGCCCTGAGCGGTCGGCCAACTTATCGGTTGGTTTCTTCTCCTTTTTGCCTTTTGGTAACTTAATTTTTGGCAATTTAATAGCCTTGGCCTTTTTTGCTGCAGTTACAGTTTTTTGAGGGGCTTTTTGATTAACTTTTTTAACAGGTTTCTTTGCCACTTTCTTAGCGGCGGTTTTTTTCGACTTCTTGGTCGTAGCTACTTTTCGAGCCATAACTAACTAAACCTCCGAACGGAATTAATTACTCCTAATATTTTATCATATTATCCCCTCTTAATAAAGGGATTTTTGAGACCTTTTTTACTTAAGTGTGGAGTGACTTCTAACTTATAACGGCGAATTTGTCCGGTGAGTTTAGCTTCAATTAAATCGATGCCAGCAAAGACATTGGAGCATTGATCTTTAGCAGCAATAACTTTGCCACCTGGAATTTCCATAGCAGCAGAGATTTCATACTTATTATTATGCTCACGGTCCACTTCGGTTACGACAATTTTAGCAACTACATCTTTTTTGTTGCCACGCGGAAGGTAGCGATCGAGCTTGCCGATGCGCTTAATAGCGTATTTGCGGAAATTATCGTCGATTTTATAGTTGCTACCACTAAGATCGATTTTATCAATCATTAGATTTCCTCCTTGTTATTTAAATAAGGCTTTAAGGCTTCAGGAACCTTAAGCTTGCCATCCTTCGTAGCATAATTTTCAATTACGGCAACCATAGTACGAGCCAGTGAAATAGCGGTGCCGTTGAGCGTATGCAATACTTCAACTGTGCCATCTTTGCGGCGAACGCGGATATTAAGATTGCGAGCCTGAAAATCAGTACAGTTGGAACAGGAAGTAAGTTCGCGATATTTTTGGTCAACTGGAGACCAGTATTCAACGTCATATTTTTTTGCGGCCGGACTGCCTAAATCGCCAGCGGCGATGTTAATCACGTGGTATGGAATGCCAAGTTCTTGCCAGATTTCTTCTTCAATTCCGAGGATTTTTTCGTGAATATCTTTGGATTGCTCTGGTACACAGAAGGCATACATTTCAAGTTTATTAAACTGGTGTACGCGGAAGAGACCACGGGTGTGCTTGCCATAGGTACCGGCTTCCTTGCGGAAACATGGTGAAAAGCCAGCATAGAACAGTGGTAAATCTTTTTCATCAATGATTTCATCCATGTGGTAGCCTGTAATTGGCATTTCGGCGGTAGCGATGAGGGCAAGATCTTCCCCTTCGATATAATATTCATCGCTTTGGTCGCTGGTACGTGGGCTAAAGCCAGCACCTTCGAGTACTTTTGATGAAACCATATCCGGCACAGTCATGTAGGTAAAACCGTGTTCGAGCACTTTTTTCAGACCAAATTGAATGAGTGCGTTTTCAAGCAAAGCTAGTTCACCCTTAAGATAGTAGAATTTAGCGCCGGCTACTTTGGCGCCGCGTTCAAAATCTACCCAATCACGGGAAACGGCATAATCAAGATGGTCAACACCTTCTTTTTTCTGCCCGCCCCAACTTTTGACCTCAACGCTACACTCTTCTCCACCTAGTGGTACGTCGTCAAAGATGACATTTGGTACTGCGCGGAGTTTTGTATAAAAATTTTGTTCAACTTCAGCGAGCTTTTCTTCGTCTTTGGCTAGCTCATTTTTGATATCTTTTCCCTGTTTAATAAGGTCGTCGGAAGGTTTACCGCCTTTCATTTTGGCGGCGATTTCGTTACGCGTTTGACGCATTTTCTCGACTTTTTGGAGCAGTGATTTGCGTTCGTCATCGAGTTTCAGTACTTCTTTAAGGTCGATTTTGTAGCCCTTTTCACGGGTCGAGCGCTCTACTTCGCTCTGGTGATTGCGAATATAACTGATATCTAACATAGTACTCTAATTATACCACATCGCTTAGTGGTTGGCAGAAACTAGCGGATCGCTACTACTCGGGTTATTAAGCACGCCTGGACCTTGAGTATTAGTAGATGGAGTAACTTCTGTTGGCGGCGTAACTATTTCTGTTGCGGCTGGAGCGACTGGTGCGGTTGGCTGAGCCATGCCATTCATTAGTGGCATTGCATTGGTCACTTGTGGCTCTGGGGCTGGTGCAACTGGCGGGGTGTTAACTATTGGCATGGCATCAATAGCTGGTGTAGGCGCTGGTTCTGGCGACGTTTCTGGGGCTGGTAATGGTTCTGGAGCCGGCATTGGTTCTGGAGTAGTGGCAGAAGCTAATTCTATTGGCTGTTCTTCGACGTCATTCGTGCTTGAACCGGTGGCAAAGGCGGCAATAATAGCATCACGGTCACTCTTCTCTACTTCATCCTCAGCTTTTTTCTTCGAAAAGTTTGGCCTAATCTTAGATTTTTTAGCTGGTTTTTCGGTTTTTTCAGATTTTTCTTCCTTAGGTTCATCGGTTTTATCTTTGCGCTTTTTAGTAGCAAGTAAGACAATAACGGCGGCGATTATTAGAAGAATGACAGCATAAATGAGGAATAACCACCAAGGCACTCCGGTTGACTTATCATTAACTGTGGCCGCATTTGGACAGTTGCAGCCCTCCTTATTTTTAGTAATCTTGAGCTGGTAAACGGTAGTTAAATCGCCTTTGGTGGCAGAAATCTTAATGATACTGCCGGTCTTTAAGTTATTGTTGCCAGAGATTTGGACTTTGGCTTCTGGATCTTCTGGCGAAGCAGCAATATCTAGCGAACAATCATCGCTAATATCTAGGTCGTAGGAGAATTTTTTCTTAGAGAACTTAAAGTCATCATAACCAGTTATTTTTAATGACTTGAGATAAACTTCGTTGGCGGAATCTTTTTCATCGTCTTCTTTTTCTTCAGGTTTTTTCTCGTCTTCTTTTGATTTGTTTTGATCTGGATTGCTTGGAGTAGGCGGGTTACTTGGAGTAGGTGGAGTAATTGGGTCGTCTGGAGTAACGATTGGAGTTGGTTTTTGGACGGAGATGGTGGCTTCGGCGTTGCCAGCACTGAATTCCTCAGATGCAGTGCTGTTAGAATAAACTGTATTGACTACTTTAACTGATGCGGTGCCAGTATCAGCGTTAGTCTTTAGCGTCACTACGCCAATAACGAAATTGCCTGTTTTATCTGTGTCGGTGTAGAGTAGGATTTGTTCACCTTCAACTACGCCAGTCCAGCCGCTGCCATTAGCAAAACTAACAAAAGTAAGGTTGGAGCTAATTAATAGGGTGCTTTCAACTGATGAAACGCCAATACTACCATTGCCACTTATAGTACAGGTAATGGAAGTGGTTGGGTTGGTACTGGTTGGACAGGCGATGGAGACGTTGCCAGTGGCTGCAAAAGCCGGATTCACTGGTAGAATCAACATCGCGATTAATAGTATTTTGAGAAATTTTTTCATTGTTTACTCCAAATTATTAATTTTCCCTTTTACATATTGATATAGTTTTGCCACGTCGCTGACTTTAATTAGGTCGTCTTTAAAAACATCGCCAGCAATGGTTTGGGCACTGCTTAACGTAATCTTTCCTTTAACGGCCTGATAGAGCCTTGCTACGTCACTAACTGCAACTTTTCCGTTTCCCATCACGTCACCCGCGACGACAACGGTAAAGGTTTTAACTAAACGATTGTTGAGATCATAGACGGTGAAAATGCGCCCTGTAGAAACATTGTCATCGTCTTCGACAGATTCAGAATAGCCGCCGCGGAAAAATTCGTTGGAAATTGCGGCTTCGGCAAAGGCTTTGTTGGTCATTGTGCTGGTAGTCTTGATGTAATTAGTGCTGGTTTGGTCGTCGCTGATGACTGGGAAATTTTCGCTATCAATGATCTTATCGCGGTCAAAGACCACAATAGTTATTTCTTTAGTGATGTTGGTGCCGTCAGTAGTAGATACGGTGACAATGGCACTACCTTCGCTGTTACCAGCCTTTACATTGCCATAAAAATCAATTGTGATAGCGTCGCTAGAGCTTGAATATGCCAAACGTTTTGAAGTGGCGTTCATTGGCGCTACGCGCGCGTTAATCATGTAGCTATTATTATAGTTTAAATAGACTACGCCAGCTGGCGCTTCGATTGCCGTTGCGACTATATAATTAAATCTTGTGAAGTACGGATAGCCTCCGCTAATCGCCCAGATGTTTGAGAAATCAAAGCCAGCGTAAGTGGCGCCGAGGCGAAGTTCATCGTCAGTTTTTGAAACCACGTTATTTAGGGACCCACCGGAGCCGTAGCCAGATTCGTATTCGCCATTTGATTGCATATAGGCGTTAGTCATAACCAGGTCTCTAGAATATCCCACGATGTTGCCAAAGTAGATAGCGCTGCTTGGAGAAGAAATACTGTAAGTATTAGTGATAGAACCGCCACTAGCATAGCCAATAATGCCACCAACAAAGAAAGCGCCAGTGTTCACGTTGCCTTGGTTATAGACATTTGTAATAGTTGATTCGTAGCTGTTGCCAATTAAACCGCCAACGTAACCACCAGTGGAATTAATATCAGCAATATTATACGATTCGGAGATGGTACAACTCGAGCAATAGCCGATTAAGCCACCAACCGCAGAAATGCTATCAGAGATATTTATCGCGCTACGATTGCTAACGTAATGGAAGGTAGACTGATGGGCGTAGCCCACGATGCCACCAACGTAATTTGAAGATGAGCCATTGCTTACGATAGTAGAATTTTGAACAATAATATTATCAAAAGTAGTGTTTTCGGCTTCGTTAACAATTAATCCAGTGTCTTTTTCTCTAGTTAGTCTAGCCTCAAAGCCATCAATGACGATGTTCTTAAAAGTGGCTCCTTTTGCTTTATTAAAGAGGCCGTTCCAACTTTCGTCAATTTGCAATCCGTAAATAGTGTAGCCGCCACCATCGAGTGAACCATAAAATGTAACTTCTGGAATATTGGCAATACTAGAAAGATCAATATTTTTGATCAGGCGGTAATTTGAATAAAGGTAGTCCTCGCCATAGATTTTCATGAAATCCTCTGTGCTGGCAATAATCCACGGGTCTGCTACGGTACCACTACCACGATCCCAGAGACTCTCTGGTTCATATACTTCATAATCTACGCTGCCAATTGGCTCATTCTGATAGAAGGCTTTAATAGTGTAATTGCCAAGTGCGAGCGGCTCATTAAAGGAGAACTTGCTATCAACAAAACCATTTAAAACAATATTACCATCAGCGATTAGTCTGGAAGGGACCTCGTTGTCATCCGAATCAAAAAGCTTAAAGGTCAAAGTATCACCAGTTGGTATGTTTCTAGTAAAAATAGCTGTTTTTAATAAGGCATTGGTGTTAAAAACGTTTTGGCGGTCAGATTCTAGAACAATGCTGGCAGTCGGATAGTTTCCTTCGGTTTCGTCAGTAGTAAAGGCGTAAATTCTGTCAACGTAGCCACGAGTGGAAGTGGTTTTAATATAGAAATAGTCATTATTAAGTGTAAAGGTTTGAGCTGGTACGAAAGAATAATAACCGCCGAGTGTAATGGTGCGGCTACCAATTTGCGTGTAGTTTTCTCCATCATTACTAACATAAACCGTGACGGTATTGTCGGCGTTAATGTTTTGCTGATCAATCATAATTGAGACTCTCTTTAGAGTTTCAGTTGTGTCTGGGTCTTTCAAATAAACAATATAATCGTCTTTGCCGTTATTGTTGCTGTCGACTTGTTCATAACTATAGGCGGAAACGTTGTGCGTATTAGACTCGGAAATGACATAACTTTTATCCCAATCTTTTTGTCCAGCATCGACTACGCCGTAAAGCGCGTCGACTACTGATTTATAGGAAAGATACGGGAATGGAGTTGAAGTACCCCAAGAGTTTTTCAAAATAAAGGCTCCCTGACCGCTAACGATGGTGCCGCTACAGTTATTAATATCGCTTGAAGTAGTACTGGCCATGCGACAGTAATTGTAGGTGTAATTATCGTCCCAGCCGATAATAGTCATCATGTGCGCACCACTATTTGGTGGATTGCAGTTACCATCAACATTTAATAACTGTTTGCTATTAGCAGTGTCATTATAATAACACGATCCAGCATACGACTGGTTTGGTCCTTCGGTAGAGACGGTTACGCCACCGTAATCATAGACATGCTGTTTTATTTGATTAACCCAGTTTTGGCGAATCGAAGCGGAAGCGGAAGCAGTGATGGTCGGAATAATGTGGTATTCGGTAACACTATAGTCGACGTTGTCGTTGTCGTAGACCTCTTTAAAACCTTTAGTGTCGTAATTGTCGATAAATGATGCAGAAATACCAAATTTGTCCATGGTGACTGGTGAAAAACCGAAGTTAAGGAATCTAAAAGGTGTACTTGGATAGGCGCCAGCACTGATTTCGCGTTCGGATTCATAATATGGGTTGTAGCCTTCGCGCACGTAGGTAGTATTTGGTAGAGCTGAAGCATAGTCTAGTTGATATTCAGACAATCTGATGGAATTATTGACGCTGATTCCTTTCTTAGCTAGGACGCTTTCGGTTGAAGCAACTGTAGCAAAAGCCCAGCATATTCCTAAGCTGCGTTGGTTACGCGGATAAGCTGAATAATCGCTGTAAAGTGTATAGTAGCTGTAGTTCTCGTAGGTTTGACTGGCTGGTTCGATTGGCTGTTCGAGTTGATAAACCATGCGTTCCGGGATAACTTCATATTTGGCTTTTTCTTCTTCAGGAAGATTCATGTATTCTTCCCAAGCTGGGTTGATTGAAACGGAAACTAGTTTTTCGTTCTTTTCGCCAGCGAACGAGTTAAAATACCTAACGATTAGCAATGCCAAGATTACAGCAATAACTAGTCCTACACTAAGGATAATAGTATCACGGTATTCTGATCTGAACGTAAGGCGCGTTTTCATTACCAGCCGCCGC
>JAFROU010000056.1 GCA_017429465.1 Candidatus Saccharimonadota bacterium | reverse complement strand
CCATTTTTTTGTCTGTTGAAGCGGAATTTGCATGGCTTCATTATAGCATAATGCGAAGATTGATAGTTTTCCACAACGTCAATTTCTCTTGTGGAAAAGGCTGTGGAAATTAAAACCCCCGCCGAAAACGGCGGGGGCTGGCCTATCTTGATAGAGACTTTGCGGCAGAGAAAGGGGAGATGGTAATTGTATATGGTAACATTCTCTGTGGCAGTAATTCTATCCAGGCCATTTGGAGGTTTTGTACTTTACGGGAAAAACGAACACGGTTCTATTTCTTCTTTGTGGGGCAGATTGGCGCTCCTGGCTGTAATTTGTCATCGCAGTGAACGATTAATTGTAGTCAGAGTCCCTTGAATTATAGGCCCCGGTGGTGACATCATAGGATTCGATGTCAGCTTGGCGGTTCTGATCGCGTGGGTGAAACCAGAATCGTGTTTGAGCGTGGTGCCACTCAGATCTGTCTTTATCTGACGCCCTGTTATGTGTGACATAACTGTGCCGTATTGGGTAAGCAATGCTTACGTCTGGCGACGGACCGGAATTGATGATATGATACAGCATCAGGAAAAAGACAACTAAGAATGGTGCGCTCAACAGAAAGATTGCGTACAAACTTTTAACCTCCTTTTAAAGAACTAATAACAGAGGCGTGCCTCTGTTATCGTAGTGGTATTATATCAAAGACTAATTGAGCTGTCAAGAGATGACTACTTATTTTATTTCGGAGCGGGGAAGAATGTTTAAGTGATAGGGGTCAGATGGTTGAACACCAGATTCAATTTCGTAATAGCAGGCGGCACCTACCATGGCGGCGTTATCGCCAGAGAACTCTGGTTTAGGAAAGGAAACATGTTCAAATTGTTTTTTTGCTGTTTCACGTAGTAAAGTGTTTGCGCTGACACCACCAGCAATAACAATCGATTCAGCTGGATAAATGGTTTGTGCTAGTTTTAATTTTTCGAGTAATATTTCTATGGCAGTTTGCTCAAAGCTGGCGGCAAAGTCCGCAACTTGTTTTTCGGTTAGTTTACTTGCAAGTTCGTGTGAGGGGAAGGAAATTGGTAAGCCAAGTTCCTTTTGTACGCGTCTTAATACGGCAGTTTTAAGTCCAGAGAAAGAGAAATCAAGATTTTCTACCTTTGGATGAGGAAATTGATACTTCTTTCGGTCACCATTTTGAGCTACTTTGGCAATAGATGGCCCGCCAGGATAAGGTAGCCCTAGGATTTTGGCCACTTTATCAAAACATTCGCCGACGGCGTCATCGTGAGAAGTACCAATGATTTCAAAATGATTATGAGCTTTCATATAAAGGATTTGAGTGTGGCCTCCGCTAATAACAAGAGAAAGGACTGGAAATTTTGGTTGATCTTGGTTAGGCGTTTCAAGCCAGTTAGCATAGATGTGTGATTTAAGATGATGAACGGCGTAAAATGGTTTATTATGTAGGATCGCGAGAGTACGAGCGGTGAGAGTGCCGACCAAGAGCGACCCTAGGAGCCCTGGAGTATGTGTTACAGCGATGGCGTCGATATCACCCCAATCGGAGCGAGCATCCTGCAGAGCCTTATGCACGACTGGCATAATGGCTTCAAGATGAGACCGAGCTGCTACTTCTGGAATAACGCCACCGTATTCGGCAAAAATATCAATTTGAGAAATAACAACATTACTGAGGATGTTTGTCCCATTTTCAACAATGGCGGCGGCGGTTTCGTCGCAGCTCGACTCAATAGCAAGAATTTTCATATTAGCGATAGAATTTAAGTGAATCAATTGGGTTTTTACGGGCAGCCTTAATAGCTGGGTAAAGACCGAAGATGATGCCAACGATTAGGGAAGTGCAGATGGTTACAACTAGGATTTGCCAGTTGATGTATGGAGCAAATGGGGTAGCAAGTGAAACGAAGAAGGCAAGCACGTAGGCGAGGATTAAGCCAAGAATACCACCAAGAAGGGAAAGAATTAATGCCTCAAAGAGAAATTGCATCATGATTTGTGAACTGCTGGCACCAACGGCTTTACGGACGCCGATTTCATGGGTGCGCTCAGAAACTGATACCAGCATAATGTTCATGACGCCAATACCACCGACAACGAGAGAAATGCTAGCTACGAGCGTGAGCATGCCAGAGACAATGGAGAAGAGTGAACCAGCTGGATGAGTAATAGCGTCACCATAAGAGACGTTAAAGTTGGTGTCACCGGATTTGGCTTCTTTAATGGCATTTTTAATATTTTCGGCCGTGTCGCTAATAGTTTCGGTAGTAGTAGCTTTTACGTTAATTTGTTGAACTTGAATACTCTCACCGATTTTAGCGAGATAGTCGGCTTTAACGATGACGGTATTATCCAGGTCGACATTATTGAAATTGATTGGGTCTTCGACTTGGGTAAGAACGCCAACGACGATGAGGCGTTGTCCCATTAAGATGAAGGTTTTACCAACAGGTTCAGTAGTGCCGAATAATTCAAGTGCTAAAGAATGACCAACAACAGCGGTGTTTTCTTGAAGTTTTTCGTTTAAGAAGGCGCCAGTATGAATCGGTAGGGATTGAATGTTGGCAAAATCTTCGTTGGTGCCGAGGATAGTTGCAGAATTAATAGTGCGATCACCGGCGGTAATGGTATTAGTAGAAATAGCAATTGGTGCCGCGGCAGATACGTTTTCGACACTTTTAACTGTGGCTACGTCGCTTAACACTAGATTACTTTTTAGATATTGGCTACTTGAGGTTAACTCTTCAACGATACTAGTAACGGTATCTTTGTTAGTGGTTGGGCGAATAACGATAAGATCGGCGCCAATGCTTTTAACTTGGTCGGCAACAAGGTTGCTGATACTACCCATAAGAGAAAGAATGAGAATAATACTAGCAACACCAATAGCGATACCAAGACAGGTTAGAAAAGAACGACCGCGATTTTGGCGCAAAGAATTCTTTGCTAATTGATAATGTGTACGAATAAGTGCGGCCATTATTTTTTGCCTTTCTTTGATGACTTTTTACTGCGAGTCTTTTTGGGTGCTTTAACTTTAATCTTAGTGACAGGCTTGGCAGGTTCGGTTGCGATTGGCTTGGCTGGAGTGAGTTTGGCTGGAGCCATATAACGTTTAGAAGTAAAGCGAACGGAGATTGGCTGTGGAAGATCACGGTCGGCAACGGTTTTAATATCGGTGTCGATTTGGCCATCAAGCATATTAATCACGCGGGTAGCATAGGTGGTAAGAGAAGGGTTGTGAGTTACCATGATGATGGTGTTTCCTTCAGAGTGAATCTTGCGAAGCTCTTCCATCACGATGTGTGAAGAGCGAGAATCAAGGTTACCAGTTGGTTCGTCGGCTAAGATGATTTCTGGATCGGAGACGATGGCGCGGGCAATTGCAACGCGCTGTTGTTGGCCACCAGAAAGTTGGTATGGCATGTAGTATTCACGCTCATGGAGATGAAATCTTTCAAGAATTGAAGATGACTGTTTGAGGCGATGAGTTTTACCGTAGCCAGCGTAGATTAGCGGCAAGGCTACGTTCTCAATTACTGGTAAATTTGGAATTAAGTTGAAGTTCTGAAAAATAAAGCCAATTTTTTTAGCACGAAGCTTAGCTTGAGAACGGGTCGAAATACGCTCAACTGCTTCGCCGTTTAGATAATAATTTCCAGAAGTGGCCTTATCAAGTAAGCCAACAATATTAAGTAGGGTTGTTTTTCCGCAACCGGATGGACCCATAATCATAATGAACTCGCCGCGTTTTACGGTGAGGTCGAAATCCTTGAGTGCAAAGGACTCAGTATCTCCATAGCCATAACGCTTTGTGAGACCTTTGAGCTCAATGATTGGAGTTTCTATTTCGTTTGACATTTTTCCCCTTAGCCGATATTACATGGCGGAAGCGAGAGGATTCGAACCTCCGGTACGGTTGCCCGCACACACGCTTTCCAAGCGTGCTCCTTAAACCACTCGGACACACTTCCAACCTGCGGGTATTATAACATAGGCTCAAGGGCTTTTCAATCTTAAAATTGACTAATTTATGTCGATTTCTGTGTCGCAAGTGGCATTAATGCCAAGATTGTTTAGAATAATAATTTCATCGTCTGGAATCATATAAGTAGCGTGAAGTTGTGCACCGCTAAGTTTGTTAAGATTATCTAGGGCTTTCTTGACAATTGGATTAGTAGTTGAACACATACTAAGGGCAATAAGCACCTCGCCTAATTTGAGGTAGCTTTCCTTGAAATTGGAAGTTTGGTTCTTGATTTCGAGAATCGGTTCAAGGACATTTGGCGAAATTAAATCAACTTCGTCTGGAATTTTGGTAAGAGTTTTTAGGGTATTAAGCATGGTGCTGGAAATTGGAGAAAGATAGCCGGTTTTGCGGCCGGTAATAAATCTTCTGCCTATATTTAGACAGGCGCTTGGTAGATTACACTTAGCTTTCTTTTCTTCGGCTTTTAGAACGACTGCACGATCATGCTCGGAGATGTTGAGTTCGTTCATCAGTAATTTGATTTTTTCTGGAACGGAATCGTCAACGATGCCACGCTTAACGTCAACGAGCGATTTGAAATAACGGCGAATAACCTCGTCTTTAGAGGCTTGTTCGGCGAGTTTGTTATCGGTGATGCATTTGCCAATGACGTTTACGCCCATGTCGGTAGGGGAATAATAAATGTCTTTGCCAACAATACGGTGAAGAATTTCTTTTAAGACTGGGAAGATTTCAAGATCACGATTGTAGTTAACGGCTGGTTTGCCATACTTTTCTAGATGAAAATAATCAATCATGTTTTTGTCGTTAATGTCGGCAGTGGCAGCTTCATAGGCGATATTAACAGGGTGTTTTAATGGCAAATCCCATACAGGGAAGGTTTCGAACTTGGCGTAGCCGGCTTTAATGCCATGCTTATATTCGTGATAAAGCTGTGAGAGAGAAGTGGCCAACTTGCCGCTACCTGGACCAGGCGCAGAGACTACGACGATTGGGCGAGTGGTTTCGATATAAGGATTAGCGCCGTAGCCTTCGTCGCTTACGATGGTGGAAACGTCGGTTGGGTAGCCTTTAGTGAAGGTGTGAAGATATGATTTAACGTTGTAGTCTTTAAGGCGTTTAACAAATTCATCCGCTTTTTTCTGTCCGTCATAGAGAGTAATAACAACGTTGTCGATTTTAATGCCTTTATTACGTAGAAATTGAATTAAGCGAATAACCTCAATTTCATAGGAAATCATGCGGTCGGAGCGAATTTTATTCTTTTCAATATCGTTAGCATTGATACAGAGAATTACTTCAGCGTCATTTTTAAGTTCTTGCAAGAGTCTGATTTTTAGATCTGGGTCAAACCCGGGGAGGACACGAGAGGCGTGAAAGTCGTCCACCAGTTTTCCGCCGAACTCGATATAAAGTTTGTCGAAGAGTTTAATACGTTCTTTGATTCTTGCTTTTTGAATTCTCAAATATTTCTCTGAGTCAAAGCATTTTTTCATCGGCGGACCTCCTTATAACTTTTTTATTATATCATGCAGGAGCGCATAGAGATAAAATGTGATAAAATATAGGTATGGAAGAACTTCGTACTCGGCTCAAAAAAGTAATTAAAAATATTTTTGGAATTGATTTTGATGTTACGATTACGCCAGCTCCAGAAGGCGTAAAGGCTGACTTTGCTTCAAATGTAGCAATGCAACTAGCAAAGGAAGTTCATCAGGCGCCTGTTGTAATTGCAAAGCAAATTGCTGAAAAGATGGCTGATTATGAGGTAGAAATTGCTGGGCCAGGTTTTTTGAATTTTACGCTGTCAGATGAATATTTTTCACGGAAAATAGCCAATTTCGCGGTAGATTTTGATAAAAATATATCATGTGATGAATATTTAGGTAAAAGCGTAATCACCGAGTTTTCGGACCCAAATCCATTTAAGGTGCTTCACGTGGGGCATCTTTATACTTCAATTGTGGGTGAAGCAATCTCTAGATTAATTGAATTTGCTGGTGCTAACGTTCATCGTGTGAATTTTGGTGGTGATGTTGGACTGCACGTTGCCAAAACGATGTATCGCATGTTAGAACGTAAAGCGGAAATGGCTGATTTGATGCCATATCAACGGGCTGAGTTTATGGCAGAATGCTACGTAGAGGGGACTCGTCTTTATGATGAGGCCGAAGAAGCACACAACAGAATCGTAGAGCTAAATAAAGAAATCTATGAGATTGTGGCAAATGACAAGCACGATTCTGAACTTGCCCAGATTTACTGGACTGGCCGCGAGTGGAGTTATGCCTATTTTGATGATTTCTATGCCCGTATTGGTGTGAAGTTTGAAAAATATTATCCAGAATCGACTGTCGCAAAGCGCGGTTTAGATACCGTTAAAGAACAGTTGAATAACGGCGTTTATGAAGAAAGTGATGGCGCGATTATCTATCGTGGCGAAAAGATGGGTCTGCATACCAGAGTTTTTATTAATAAAGAAGGTCTACCAACTTATGAAGCAAAGGATGTTGGTTTAATTTTGACTAAATGGGATGATTATAAATTTGATGAGTCAGTAGTAATTACTGGTAGCGACATCATTGACTATATGAAAGTAGTGCTTTCTAGCATTAAGGAATTTAGGCCGGAATTAGTAGAACGTACGGATCATATTACGCATGGTAACGTGCGTTTGCCAGGTAATGAAAAGATGAGTTCAAGAAAAGGTAATTTCTTGAGAGCAGTTGATGTACTTGATATGGTGCAAGATGCCCTGAATGCGGCATATGACAAGGTTGATGAGCGCATCGTCATGGGCGCAGTAAAGTATGCCTTTTTGAAATACCGTATTGGTGGTGACATTATCTTTAATGTGGAAGATTCGGTATCGATGAACGGTAATTCGGGTCCGTATCTGCAATATTCTTGTGTACGCGCTAAGAAGATTCTTGAAAAGTGCCAGGAAAACGAGAAGACGGTTTATGAAACTGGCGATGCAGTGGTATATGTAAAGACTCTAGGTCGAAAAATTACAGAATATAAGGACGTGCTGAAAGGCGTTATTGACGAAAAAGCCCCGCACAAACTTTGTAATTACTTGTATGAATTAGCCCAAGATTTTAGTCGTTTTTATGAAAACGTAAAAGTGGCGGGTAATAAGGATGAAAAAGAACTAAAGCAACTAGTGGAAGTATATTTGAAGGTGATGACGCACGGATTGAATTTGCTAGGAATTGAAATTCCGGAGGAAATGTAATGAAAAAAGCCAAGCTTTTATGGATTGATTTAGAAATGACTGGTCTTGATCCAAAAAAGGATCGTATTTTAGAAGTTGCTGCTATCGCCACGGATTGGGATTTTAATGAATTAGGTACATTTACGGCAGTCGTGAAGGTGCCTGAACTTTTAATGAAAAGGCGAATGGTGGGTGAATTTTGGAAGAAGAATGCTGAATCGCGCGATGCTTTATTAAAGCAAAATAAGACTGGCAAAACTGCCAAGGAAGTTGAAAAAGAACTAGTTAGGTTTGTAAATGAGCATTTTGGTGAAGAGGTGATTTTGGCAGGTAATTCAATTCATCAAGACCGTAAGTTTATTGATAAAGAATGGCCAACACTTGCAAAAAAATTACATTATCGCATGTTTGATGTGTCGGCTTGGAAAGTTTATTTTGAAGGTGCTAAGGGTAAAAAGTACATCAAGCGTGATATGCATCGAGCGCTAGACGATATTAATGGTTCAATTGAGGAAATCAAATGGTATTTGACATTCATGAAGTAACTGGAATTGGTGATTATACAACGAAAGTTGAAAAGGGTGATACCTATTATTATGTGCCAGACGGAAAGGCTTTTTTGGTAGTTCGAAATAATACGATTGAAGTGCGCACAGATAGTGGGTTAGGTAGATTTTTGCGTGAAAAATATGAGTCCGTGATGGAATCACGTTATTTTGGTCGTGGTGGAATTGAAATTGTAATGAGCGGGCAATTAGAAAAAGACGAGGTCTATGACCTCGTCCGTTTAAGTTATAACTTAACTAAAGAATAATTATTTCTTTTTCTTAAGGGAGTCGCGAATTTCGCGGAGAAGTTTGATTTCTTCTGGATCTTCCTTAACTTCTGCTTTCTTTTCTTCTTGTTGCTTACGACGGTTAAGTCGATTGATGAATTTAACAAGGATAAAGATGGCCCAGGCGACGATGAGGAAGTTAACAACGTTTTGAATGAATTTGCCGTAGGCGATAACGGCCGCTTCATCACCGCCAAAGAAGTTTGGAATCGTGATGGTAAGAGAGGTAAAATCAAGCCCGCCAGCGACGAGTGAAACAACTGGCATAATGATGTCTGCGACAAGTGAGTCAACGATGGCTTTGAAAGCGCCGCCAATGATGACGCCTACTGCTAGGTCGACTACGTTGCCGCGATTGATGAACTCTTTAAATTCACTAATGAATTTGCCTTGCTTCTTTTTAGCCCCAGCAAGAGGTGCTTTAGATTCTTCTTTTCCCATAATACCTTGATTATAACACTATTTATTGGCATCGAATAGTTCGTCGAACTGATCGTGAAGGACAGTAAGACTCTTTGAAGCTTCATTCATGATGCTAATCATTTTTTCGTTTTTAGTAGTTTTACTAGCTTGAGTATAGATGATTAGAAGCGATTCAATTTCATAGCTCATTTGCCTAGGGAAGGCTACATCAAGTAGGCCGTTAAGGCGAGCTTCTAGGAGTGTGTCATCGAGTTCGGTGTTATGAGCTTCTTCTTCTGAGGTAACGGTGGCGCTGATTTCGTCTTCGTCGTATTCGTAGGAAGCGTCCAGTTCGGCTTCAAAATCACGGATAGTATTGGCAAGAAGGCTAGAAAATGACAGACCGATAGCACGAACTTTAGATGATTTAATAAATTTGTTGTAGTTTGTAATTTCAGTGTTGAGGTTGTTCATACGTAGTTCAACGCGAGCAAGATTATCAAGTTCGGTTGCCCCGCTATCGCCTCCGCCAGTAATCATTCCAACAATGATAATTAAGACAGTGACAACAGCTACGCCAATTAGAATTTTAAGCATCTTTGGTGAAAAAATTGGGGCATTGGCAGCGGCAGCTTTTGGATTAGGCACAGAACGAGTTTGTGCTGATATTTGGTTGAGATAATCCATACTGTTCATGTTTTATATTATAGCACAGAACAGAAAAAAATATTTCTCCCTGTGTTATACTAAAGGCATGAATGACGCGAAGGAGGAAATCAAAGCGCGTCTCGCAATTGAAGATGTGGTGGGTCAGTACATTGAACTGAAGCGTGCGGGGCGAAGTTTTAAAGGACGCTCACCATGGGGCGTAGATAAGACCCCTTCGTTTATGGTGTCACCGGAAAAAGGTATTTGGCATGACTTTTCAGCTAATAAAGGCGGCGATATTTTTACTTTTGTGATGGAAGTTGAGGGCATTACTTTTCGTGAGGCCATGGAAAAACTGGCTGCGCAAGCCGGAGTAGATTTGTCTAAGTATTCCGGCGGCGATAGTCAAGTGACAAAACGAAAAGCCAGGGCACGCGAAGCATTGGAACTAGCTTGTAAATATTATCAGGGCTGCTTAGTACAGAATAAATCCGTTTGTGAATATGTGTTTTATAAACGCAATTTGAATCGTAATACAGTTAAGGAATTTAGAATTGGCTATTCGCCAAAAGGCGGAAAAGTTTTAGTTAATCTTTTGACAAAAAAAGGCTTTTCGATCAACGAGCTTAGAGATGCGGGGCTGTTAAACCAATATAATAACGATATGTTTAAGGGTAGAATGATGGTGCCATTTATGGACACGACTGGTAATGTGATCGGCTTTACGGCTCGAGTGTTAGATAAAAGTGAACCAAAATATTTGAATACGCAAGAAACACTATTATTTAATAAGGGCAGATTTATTTTTGGTTTAGCACAGGCGAAGGAGTTTATTCGCAAGAATAATTTTGTGGTGATTGTGGAAGGGAACATGGATGTGATTTCTTCACATCAAGCTGGCGTAAAAGAAGCAGTGGCAACGAGCGGTACAGCAATGACGGAAATGCACTTGAAACAATTATCCAATTTAACATCTGATATTCGTTTGGCTTATGATGGCGATGACGCTGGCGTAGCCGCAACGGAGCGTGCGATTATGATGGCGGGAGATCTTGGTATCAATTTGACGGTAATTTCGGACTATGGTGGGGCGAAGGATCCGGATGAGTTGATTCAAAAAGGTCCAGAACTTTGGCAGGCGGCAGTCGAAAAACGTACGCCGGCCGTGGATTTCTTGTTAAAAAAATATGAGGAAAAGTTAAATTTATCAACTGGTGCTGGTAAGCGCGAATATTCTGATATGGCGATGAAGTTGCTTAAGTTTGTGAGTGATGCAGTTGAACGAAAACACTATGAGCAGATTGTGGCAAAAAAGTTGGACGTGACAGTGGAGGACTTGCGTGCGAAGAAAATAAAGGATGGTTCGAAAAAGCATTTAAAAGATGTCAAAACGGTGATTAAAAATGAAGAATTAAGAGGTATTGAGGATAGACTACTGGCAGTTATGGTGTATGGTGGTTTGACTGGCACTGACTCTAATTTAGAAATTCCAACTGACGAAGTGAGACTGGGCGAATTAGAAATGGTATTCGAGCGTTGGTATAGTGGTTGGACGGAAAAGGATCTAAAGACGGAAGTTGAAGATTTGAAAGCGCGTAGAGTGGTAGAACTTAAAAAACAGCAAATCGAAATACTTAGCGCTGAGCTCCAAAAATACGAAGATGATGAAGAAAAAACTGCAGAGATACTAGCGAAGATTGTAGCCCTACAGAAGGGTTGAATTTTTTCGTTTTTTGTTTATACTTGTGGATAATGGATGAAGACAAAGATGATATTTTGAAGACTGCTGGCGTTGTTATTGATGGTGGCGAGCCAGAAGAAGATGATCTTGCTGAGGAAGAGGATTTTTCTGAGGAAGATTTAGAAATTAACGTTGACAACGTTGATCAAACGAGTGATGATTCTGTACGCTTATACTTGCGCGAAATCGGTAAGATCCCACTACTTTCACCAGAGGAAGAGCAAGATCTAGCTGCGCGAATTGTTAAAGGTGACAAAAAAGCTAAGGACAAAATGGTTGAGTCAAACATGCGTCTTGTGGTCTCAATCGCGAAACGTTATTCTGGCCGCGGACTTGATTTTTTGGATTTGATTCAAGAGGGAAATACTGGATTGCTTCGTGCAGTTGAAAAATTTGATCCAGAAAAAGGCTTTAAGTTTTCGACTTATGCAACTTGGTGGATTCGTCAGGCGATCACGCGTGCAATTGCTGATCAGGCACGTACAATTCGTATCCCAGTGCACATGGTAGAGACAATTAATAAGGTTCTCCGTACTACTCGTAAACTAACTCAAGAGTTAAATCGCGAGCCATCAAATGAGGAAATCGCAAAAGCACTCGACATGGAGCCTGAAAAAGTTGATTATGTGATGCGCATAAAGCAAGATATTGCTTCGCTTGATGCGTCTGTAGGTCGTGATGGTGACGATGAAGATTCTGTATTAGGAGATTTTGTTGAGGATGAAGAGCGCGATTCACCAGAAGATTCGGCTGCTACGCAGCTTTTGAAAGAACAACTTGCAGAGATTATTTCAACACTTTCTGATCGCGAACAAAAAATAATCAAAATGCGTTTTGGCATTGGTGGCGGGCGTCCTCATACGCTTGAAGAAGTTGGTGCAGAATTCTCGGTGACTCGCGAACGTATTCGCCAAATTGAGGCTAAAGCTTTATCGAAATTGCGCAAGCACAAAGATACTAAAAAGTTACATGAATATTTGAGGTAGGAGGTACCTGATGAAAAAAATCATTTTAGCTTTAATCGCGATTGTGGCGATGTTCGGTTTAAATGCTCCAGCCTATGTATCAGCTGATGCAGGTGGCGGTGATAATTGCGTTAGCACTAGTATTTTAGGAGAAGGTGGCCAGTACTGTGATAGTGGTGATGGCGAAGGAATTCTAAATATTCTTGGTATTGTTTTAACTGTTCTAACTTATGGCGTGGGCACGCTTGGTGTGCTTGGTCTTGTAGTAGTTGGTATTCAATATCTGACGGCAGGCGGAAACGAAGCTCAGATGACTAAGGCAAAAACTCGTATTATCGAGATTGTGATTGGTTTAGTGGCCTATGCGCTAATGTATGCCTTGCTACAGTGGTTGCTCCCGGGTGGCATTCTTGGTGGTAGCTAATTCTTATGCGCCGACTAATAATTGTCTATAATCCACGTTCATCAAAGCATGCACGAGTTGAAAAGGAGGTGCTGGAACCAGCCCGTAATTTGAAGGGTTTTTTGATTGGTAAATATGAGATAAAACCAACCAATGTTGATGATAATGCGGTTGCGTTAGCAAAGATTCTAGAAGATGGAGATCTAGTAGTGACAGCCGGTGGTGATGGAACAGCGACGATTGGTCTAAATAGCGTAGCATTGTCAAAAAAAGATGTGGCTCTTAGTGTGCTTGGTTATGGTAATTTTAATGATTTAGCTAGGACTTTAGGTTGTAAAAATCTGAAGGATGTTGTCAACGGAACAGTGAGACAGTTTTATCCGTTAGAAGCGGAAGTAAATGGTAAGCACTGGCGTTATGCGGGAGCATATATCACAGTGGGAATGTTTGCGGAATCAGCAGCACTGTTTGACAAAAAAGAAGTGCGAAATAAACTGAAGGCTGGAAAAGGTGGATTAGTTTTTTCAATTGTTAATTTAGCTAAGTGGTATTTTAGACACCGTAAGAAAGTCTTTTTGCCGACTTTTAGACTGAACGATAAGGTTTATGAGAAACAGACCGACTATTTAGCGATAAACGGTAAGTCAGTGGCTAAGGTAATGCGTGGCGGTAGATGGAGTTTTAATAAGGCGACGTTTAAACAGGGTGTGGCGAATTTAAGAAACTTTTTTAAACTTTGTTTTTTCATGGCAAGAAGTATCCTCTTTGGCGTACCGGGACAGGAAACGACAGAGGATTTCTTAGAGTTTGATAAGCCAGCAAAAGTCCAGTTACATGCCGAAGGTGAATATAAAATGTTTGAAACTGTTAAAACAATAAAAATTTCTAAAGCTAAAACTTCAATTAAAGTCGTGACAAAATAAAAAAGGCCGCATAACGCGGCCTAAACTGGTGTAGAGGAGGGACTAGAGTGCCATGATTAGGACTTTTCTTTTATCCAGCGAGCGAATTCCTCGCGATACTCTGGCGACGTAGTCGCTTTGGGAGAAACGCTGAGGCGTTTCAGCTCGGTTTGCACGAACTCATCGGGCCGACCAAGCATCTTGCCAATCATTTTGGCGGTGGCGTGACGCTTTGCGCAGAGCTTTTCGAGATAAAGTTTGCGCAGGTCGTCCGGCAGTTGAGAGTATTCTTCCCAGTCAAGAGGTTTCCCAAGGGAAAAGGTCTTTACTGGACCGTCCAGCTTATTCAGCTGTCTTTCAGTGAGGTAATCCTGTCTCAGGTAATATTTGCTTTTTCCGTAACTCAAAACGTATTCCTCCATAGAATGAATTCACCAGTTTTAAAGTGCTAGGGTATAGTCCCTCCAGTCTTTTTATTATAGCATAGATTTGATTGAAAGTCAATAAGGGGTGAGATAGAGGCTGTGGTATACTAAAAACATGGATAATGTAAAGATAATTGCAATTGTGGGGATGGCGGGAAGCGGTAAGAGTGTTGCCGTGGATTATTTGACCGAAAAAGGTGTGCCGAAAGTGTATTTTGGTGGGATGATTTTGAAAGAAATGGAAAAGCGTGGAATTGAGATTACTCCAGATAATGAGCGCGAATTTAGAGAGATGATTAGGGAAAAAGAGGGTAAGGACTGGGTCGTGAAGCAGGTGATTGAAGAAGTAAAAGGTCTGATTAATGCTGGCCAAAAACGTATTGTGCTAGATGGAGTGTATTCTTGGACGGAATACAAGCTTCTAAAACACGAATTTCCAGGTATTATGACTTTTATTGCCATTCTTACCACCAAAAAAATTCGTTATAAAAGAGTAGCAACGCGTCCGGTGCGTCCATTTACAACAGAGGAAATGCAGGAGCGCGATAAAACTGAAATTGAAAATCTAGAGAAGGGCGGTCCAATCGTAGCTTCGGATTACTTTATTTTAAATGATGGCACGATTGCTGAGATGCACGATCGAATAGATGATATTTTAAGGGAGATTGAGTTTTGAAAACCCTAGTAATAATTGATGGAAAATCAGTATTCTACAGGGGCTATTATGCGATGGGGAATTTATCGCGTGCTGATGGTACGCCAACTGGCGGTGTCTATGGTTTTGCGGCGATTGCGATGGAAATTGTCAAAAGATTAAACCCAGATAAGGTGGTAGTAGCGTGGGATGCAAGAAATTCTGCGCATAAACGTAAAGAAATTTACCCAGAATATAAGGCCGGAAGAGTGAAGCCGCCGGATGATTTTTATGCGCAAATCCCACTCTTAGAGTCGTTAGTAGCGGCGCTG
>JAFROU010000055.1 GCA_017429465.1 Candidatus Saccharimonadota bacterium | reverse complement strand
GAACTTGACGCTTTACAAGTTAAGCAAATCCAATAAGTATTTATTTTTAACAGAAAAAGTGATATAATAATGAGCGTTACGCGCTCTATAGGAGTAAAGGAAAATTAATTATGGCAAAAAAAGTCATTGGCAACCTAAAGTTGCGTATCCCTGGTGGTAAAGCCACCGCTGGTCCTCCAGTGGGTTCAACCCTTGGTCAGTGGGGCCTTAACATGATGGATTTTATTAATCCGTTTAATGAAAAGACCAAAGAATTCATGGGCAAAAATGTGATTGTTCACATTCAAGTTTATGAAGATCGCACCTTTGATTGGAAATGTCTTGGTCAGCCAGTAGATGATCTCATCCGCGAAGCTATCAAGATCGACAAAGGTTCAGGGAAACCAAACGTTGACAAAGTTGGTAAAATCTCTCGTGCACAGCTCGAAGAAATCGCCAAAGCCAAGATGGATCAACTCAATGCAGTTGACCTCGAAGGCGCCGTCAAAGTTGTTGCCGGTACTGCTCGCTCAATGGGCGTAGAAGTCACCGATTAATCGCGTTAAAAAAGTAAGCGGTCCGAAGCCGCTTATTTTTTGTGCCATTGATTTTTACGAAAAACGTGCTATAATATAAAAAGGTGATGAGTACAGTTCTTTAAAAAGGGGGTGGCGCGATTGAAACTCCAAGCAAGAGTCCGAGCAAGCATTATACTCGCTCTCACTACGATTCTTGGCTTGATCATATATGGCGGGTTACCTTTCCGGATTGCTTATGCCATTTTCTGTGGTCTAGCGTGGCACGAATTGCTTTGCATAATTGACGGCAAACTCTACGCGCTAAAGCATATTAATATTTCGGGCCTTGAATTTCTACTGCTTTTTATCAGCGCTTTTTACATGGTATTTGCCAAAACCTTTAACATTGTATTGCTGATTGCTGGAGTAGTTGTCACCGATGCCGGCGCCTATTTCATTGGGCATGCCATCGGTGGCAAAATCATTAAAAAGCGTCCATTCCCCAAAGTTTCACCTTCTAAATCTTGGGAGGGGATTCTGGGAGGAGTCGCTTTAGCTTCTCTAGTAGTTAGCACTATTTTGGTGTCTTTTCCGCACGCCAAATCGGACTGGCTCTACTTACTATGTAGTCCTTTCGCCGTCATCGGCGACGCTCTGGAGAGTTATACCAAACGACTATTTTACGTCAAAGATTCTTGTGAAGAAACCAGTAATAAAGTAGTTATTTGTCTTTGCAATTTCTTTATGGGCGGAAAAGATGGCCACGGTGGCTTCCTAGATCGACTAGACTCCATGGCTTTTGCCAGTTCATGCATGCTTCTTTTATCACTCATCACCCGTTAAGGGTCGCCACTCGGCGACCCTTTACTTTTTTAAAGTAATAATGTATAATACTCGGTATTATTAATTCATGTTGGGAGGGGTAAAACCCGCTATCACCACAGAAAGGATTTTCATGGCTAAAGAAGAAGCCAAAACTCTTGAAACCCCAGTTGAAGAAGTCAAAACTGAGGCCGTCGAAGAAGTTAAAGAAGAAAAATTTGCCAAATCCGGCAAAAAATCTAAAAAGCACGTTGAGGAAGTAAAAGCCGAGGAAGCTCGTCAAGCCCGCAAGGCTGAAACCAAAGCTGCCGAAGCTGCCGCTGCTGAAAAACCAAAAGGTGCCAAGCCGGTCACTCGTCCACTCATCGAACGCCGTGGCAAAAAATATCAAGAAGCCTACAAACTCATCGAAAAAGGCAAGGTCTACACCCTTAAAGACGCTATCGAACTCGCAATCAAAACCAGCCCAGTCAAATTTGATGCTACAGTTGAAGCTCACGTTCGTCTAGGCGTTGATCCACGTCAAGCTGACCAAAACATCCGCAGCACTGTCGTCTTACCAAACGGCAACGGCAAAACTGTCCGCGTTGCTGTTTTTGCTCCACTTGATGAAGCCAAAAAAGCCGCCGCTGCTGGTGCTGATATCGCTGCTGACGAAGATTTCTTGAAGCAACTTGATAAAGGCGTAATAGATTTTGACGTCTTAATTTCCACCCCAGCTTACATGCCAAAACTTGGTAAGTACGCTCGTACGCTTGGTCCAAAAGGTTTAATGCCAAATCCAAAAGCCGGTACTGTAACCACTGATATCGAAAAAGCCGTTAAAGAAGCTAAGGCCGGTAAAGTTGAATACCGCGTCGACAAACAATCCATTGTCCATATTGGCTTTGGTAAAGTTTCCTTTGGCGCCACCAAACTTCTAGAAAACGCCAACGTTTTCTTTGATTCTTTGAAAGCCCAAAAGCCAGCTTCCATTAAAGGCACCTATGTTAAGTCTGTCTTTATCACCACTTCCATGGGACCATCCATCGCAATTGAAAACCTTTATAACTAATTGCAACACAAAAATTGCCCTTCGGGGCATTTTTTGTTGCTGTTAAATATTACATATGGTGGTAATTACTGCCACGATTAATCTCTTGCGCACGGTAGATTTGTTCCGTTACCATTAATCGAAATAGCTGGTGGGGAAAGACTAAATCAGAAAAGCTCCAGACAAAATCAGCTCTACGTCTAGCGTCCTCCGAAAAGCCATAGGCCCCGCCAATCAAAATAATCACGTTACGACTATTCGTAAAAGAACTATCAAGCTTAGACGCAAAATCCAGCGAACTAATCATCTTCCCGCGTTCATCAGTCAAAATTACATAGTCATCATGCGAAAACGGCCACTCGGCCAACATCTTGGCTAATTTTTCTTCGTCGTAAAACTCCCATTTTAGATCATAGGGCTTTCTCAAGCGTTTCTCGTATTCTTGAATTCCGTCTAGCGCAAAGCCTTCATTCTTTTTTCCACCACAAATCATTTTAATCATTGCATTTTCTCCAGGTATTTGTTATAATTATACCAGTTACCAAAGACAGTGGCGGGTTTTTCTATGAAATAACCTTAATCATGCCACCGAGGCAAAATTTCTTATAATTTGTTTGGTGACGCTATTTAACAATTAGCTAATCTCACTAATAACCAAAGGAACTTTTTATGGCAATTTCAAAAGATAAAAAGAACACATTGGTTGCTGATTTAACCGAGCTTTTAAATGACAGCAAAATGACCGTTTTCGCCCGTTACCAAGGTCTTACCGTGGCCGATCTTCAAGATCTCCGCAAAGAAGCCCGTGCTAATGGCGTCAAAATCAAGGTCGTTAAAAACCGTCTCGTACGTGTTGCAATGAAGGAAATCGCCGTCTACAAAGACACCGACACTACTGGTCTTGTTGGCCAATTGCTTTATGCCGTGTCCGACAGCGACGAAGTTGCTCCAGCCAAAGTCTTAGCTACTTTTGCTAAAACTCATGACGCTTTGCAAATTGCGGGTGGTTTCAACGATGCTGGCAATAATCTTTCTGAAGATGAGATTAAAGCGCTCGCCGCTCTTCCATCCAAGAACGAACTTATCGCTCAAGTCGTTGCACAATTGCTCTCACCAGTCACCGATTCTATTTCCGGTCTCGCTGGTGGCCTTTCTGGAATTATTTCCGGTTTGGAAAACAAAGCAACCAATTAATATATAGATTATTTGAAAGGAAATACTATGGCTACAGATATTAAAAAATTAGCCGAAGAACTCGTCAAATTGACCGTTCTCGAAGTTAACGAACTCAAAAACGTCCTTAAGGACGAATATGGCATCGAGCCAGCTGCTGCTGCCGTTGCCGTTGCTGCTGCTCCTGCTGAAGGCGCTGCTGCTGCCGATGAAGGCAAATCCGAATACGATGTCGTCTTGAAAGACGCCGGTGCTCAAAAAATCGCCGTCATCAAGGCCGTCAAGGAAGCTACTGGCCTTGGCCTCGGTGAAGCCAAAGCTATCGTCGATGGCGCTCCAGCCACCGTCAAAGAAAAAGTTGCCAAGGACGAAGCCGAAGCTATGAAGAAAGCGTTGGAAGAAGCCGGCGCAACCGTCGAACTCGCTTAATTAAATCAAGAAGATTAGCTAATCTGTGCAAAGAACTCCCATTAGGGAGTTTTTTGTTGCAAAGCATCCATTGTTTTTTTTACAACATTTTTTACTCTACCAATGTTATTATGGTGGAAAACTTTTTGCCTAAAATCGTTGACTTTTTTCATATTAGAATATAATATAATATTAATACTAGATTTTAACAGACAGGATGCGAGGTGATGTCTGAACTACCAGAAAAACAAATAAAACGTCTCCGTTCTCTCTTGCAAGAAGCAGAGACGAACTTGGCTGCCGCCAAGGAATTACTAATATCAATTTTAGGAGATGGTGGTACTATTACCGCTCCACGCGACGCCGTTATCTCCGGACCAGAAGGGAAAGTAATCGAGGGTATCTTTGATGGCCAGATTATGATTGGTCCAGATGGCAAAAACTATCCAGTTCCTGCTAACTATGCCTCGAAATCTAAACTTGTTGAAGGTGACATTATGAAGCTCACCATTACCGAAGATGGTAAATTCCTCTACAAGCAAATCGGTCCAGTTGAACGTAAGACCGTTATTGGTACTCTAACGCATCATGATGATAAATATTACGTAGAAGTTTCTGGTCGCGAGTACGAAGTTCTATACGCTTCTGTAACTTACTTCCATCTAAAAGATGGTGCGCAAGTTTCTGTCGTCATTCCAGCCAAGAACCCAGATGCCGAGTGGGCAGCCGTAGAAGCGGCACTTTAATCTTACCAATTATCCCTCAGTGAACGCCTGAGGGATTTTTGTGCTATAATAATCTTAATGAGTAGAGCGTTGTATCGGAAGTATCGTCCATGCACCCTCGCGGAGGTCGTTGGCCAAGAACATATCACAAACATTCTTGCCGAATCCATTAAGCAGGGTAAAATCTCCCATGCCTATTTATTTGTCGGTCCACGCGGCACCGGCAAAACTTCCGTAGCTCGCATCTTCGCACACGAAATCAATCATTTCAAATACGAACTTGAAGATAATTATCTCGACATAATCGAAATCGATGCCGCATCCAATACTGGCGTTGATAATATTCGCGATCTCCGCGAAAAAGCCATTATTGCACCAACCGAAGGCAAGTATAAAGTCTACATTATAGACGAGGTACATATGTTATCCAAGTCTGCTTTTAACGCGCTTTTAAAAACACTTGAAGAACCTCCGGCACACGTTGTTTTTATTATGGCTACAACAGACGTCTATAAAGTGCCGGTCACTATCACCTCGCGCGCCCAAATGTACACTTTTAAACTAGCCGACGACGACACAATGTTTAAACATCTTCAAGACGTTGCACAGAAAGAGAAAATCAAAATTGATGACGAAGCACTAAAAATAATTGTACGTCGTGGTGGTGGTTCATTTAGAGATTCACTTTCATTGCTTGATCAAATTTCCACCATCAAAAACGATCTAATCACCGCCCAAGACATCACCACCGCCCTTGGACTACCACAAGATAGAATCATTACTGATTTACTAATCGCCTACGCCGCCGCTGATATTAATTCTATAACAGCAACCGTTAAAGAAGCATTAAATACCGGCGTCCGCCCAGAAACTCTAGCCTCTGAGATTATTAGCTATATTATTGCCAATCCTAAACCAGAATATCTCAAATTACTAGACAAATTACCGGATGTTAGTAGCCCATTTGCTGAAGCTAAACTTTTGACCGCCATTTTGCCACAAACTCAATCCATAGCGGTCCAAACCACTAAAGTCGATACTATAACTACTAAAAAAATCGAACCAGAAAAAGCACCACAAACCATCACTACCACCGCAGTTTCAACCGAAACCGTAGTGGCAAAACCGGCGCCAGAAAGTTCTAGCGAAAGCTTCAATTGGGATGAATTTGTTAGCACCATCAAAGGCGAAAACCTAGCAATCTATAGTCAAATTAGTAATAATGCACACGAATTTAAAGACAACACGCTCTACATTTATCCAAAAGGCATCGCTTACAAAATTCTAAGTCGCGACAATAACAAGGCCGTTATCCAAAAAATACTCGGCAGTATTACTCTCGTTATTCAAGAAGAAAGCAAAATACGACAAAAAGAACCGACCAAATATCAGGAAGTATCTGCTATAATGGGAGGTAATATACAGGAGGTTGATGATAATGGAGAAATCCCGTTCTGAGGATACTGGCCGTATCCCACCACAAAATATCGACGCTGAAAAATCATTACTCGGCGCAATCATGCTTTCCGAAGATATTTTTGCCAACATCATCACTACCATTCATCCATCCGATTTCTATGACAAACGCCATGCACATATTTATCGCGCGATGATGTCACTCTATGATAGCCATCGCCCAATCGACCTCACAACCGTGACCGCCGAACTCAAAAGTCAAAAAACTTTAAAAGAAGTTGGTGGCGCACCATACATTTCTGAATTAACAAACTTTGTACCAACTGCCTCCCACGCCAACGCCTATGCTGACTTAATTAAAAAAGCCTCTGTTAAACGTCGCCTCATTAATTCCTGTACAAACGTCATCAACCAAGTTTATACTAGCGATGCCGAAGTACCAGAATTAGTCGGACAAGTAGAAAAAGACTTATTTGAAGTTACTGGCGATAGTAAAAAAGACGAAT